>JAKALZ010000304.1 GCA_021813065.1 bacterium | reverse complement strand
TCTTTCGGCGACGGAGATCCTAACGCCGACTGGGACTCCGTGCTTAAGCGAGCCTTTGTCGCTTTTGCGCAGTCGCACAAGGGCGTTATTACGATGCCAGAATTCATGGCAATCTCAGGACTGCGTCCGCAAGATGCGCAGGACCACATCACGCGGTTCTGCGTCGAGTTCGAGGGCCGTCCCGAAGTCTCCGAGAGCGGTGCGATATATTTTTTCTTCCCGGCGCTTCTCGCTAAAAATGTCAACGTTTCCACCCAAGTCGCTTCTTCCTTTCCGCTCAAACGGCTCAAACGATTTTCCTCAAACGAGCCTAAGCTCGATCGGACCTTCCGCTGGATCAACATCATCAATCTTGTCTTTGGCTCGTACTACCTTTACAACGCGATTTCGCTGGGTACTAATGTCGTGGTGCGTACCGCGCAGGGCACCGCGCTCAAGGGCGGCTTGAGCTTTCTTTACTCCTACACGGTGTATCTCGCCGCGCAGATCGGCATTCACAGTCCAGCCGCAATGCTCGGATGGGTACTCGGCGTGGCGCCGCTCGCGTTTTCAGCGCTGTTTTTCGGCATTCCCGTTCTGCGTTCGCTCCGTCTATCCCGGGAAAATGAGGTTCTCAAGCGTGAAAATATGCGAAAAGCACTTTACTCAGCGGTGATCTCGAACCCAAATGGTTTTGATCATCGGATGGTGAGTCTCGCTTCTGAGGACCTCCGTCCAGCGGACACGCAGGCTATTCAGCAGGAACTCCAGCACCTTGCGGCATGGAGCGAGGGTGAGATCGCAGCCGATGGAACTTGGACATTCAAAGACGTCGAATTTACCGAGCGTGAGGCGGAGCGAATCCGCGCGGGCGTACGCGAATCAGATTACGCGCCGACGTCGACCATTTTCGACTCTGACGCGAAGGCATAGGAAATCTCGGGTTGCCTCGCTATGAATAGGAACTCATCGGCTCGCTTTCAAGCAGGCTTTGTCGCCTCCCTTGTCTCAGCCATAAGTTTTTCCACGCTCGGCATCTTCGCGAAACTCCTCTATGCGTCGGGCTTGTCCGTGGCGACCGCGCTTGCGTGGCGCTTCATGGTTGCGGCGCTGGTTCTGTGGATAGTCGTCGGATTTCGAGCGAAATTTAAGAGACCGGCCCATGGCCCTCGGGTGGAGCATTCCAACCATGCGTCTGAAATTGGGACGCGGGGCGGTACTCGGGAACATCGAGGCTTTTGGAACATATTTCTTCTCGGGCTTTTCGGGTTCTCGCCGCAAGCGGGACTTTTTTTTCTCACGGTGAAGATTCTTGACCCGGGAATCACAAGCCTGCTTCTCTATCTCTATCCATCGTTTGTATTTCTCATTGGATTTATCGCGGGGAGACACCGATCGAATCGCGTGCAGCTCTTTGCGCTCGCGCTCTCGCTCGCTGGGTGCCTGATCACATTCTGGACCGCGGGCCGCTATCCGTTCGAAGGAATCGCGCTCGGTGTGGTTGTCGCGATCACGTACGCCGTCTACCTCGTGGTGAGCGATATATTGCTGCGAGAGAAGGACCCGATCTGGGCGACCGCGGTCATCATGGCTGCCGCGTCCTTCGTCTACTTCGCGATTGCTCTCGCGAGCGGAAAGTTCGTCTTCGCCCTCTCGGCGCGTCAGGTGCTCCTCGTGCTCTGCATCGCGCTCATCTCAACCTGTGTGCCCATCGTCACCCTCTTTCTCGCGATGCAGCGGATTGGCGCGCGAGACACTTCGATTGTAAGCACGGTAGAACCGATCTTTACTAACTTATTTTCAGCTCTGTTGTTCGGGGAGCTGATGACAGGGAGGCGGGTGCTCGGAGGAGTTCTTATCCTGGCGGGAGTGGTGATGCTCAATCTGTGGGGACAATCGAGCTCTCAGAGAAAGATCGAAGCGGCCGTCTGAAGGCAGCGGAGCTCGCCGTCATCGAAGTCTCCAGGAACAGAGGATGGGAAATCGTACTCAGGAGAGATAACAACGCCGCGTGTGGCACAGAAGGCAAAGATATCGCGGTGCGCGGCGCGCGGGTATTTTGGTGTGAGCCAGGGACCGGAGCGCGAAAAGAGTTCGATGCCGCAGCGATCGAAGCGTCTCCAGGACTCCTCGAAGCGCGCGCTGAGCCTCCCTGAAGTTCGCTCCAATGCCAATAGCGAGAGCGCGAAGATCGCGCACGCGCCGCGCATCCCATCGACAAGCTCATTTTCAATCCCGTCCAACGGCTCAGTAGTGAAAGCGAGGATCCCTGGCGACAGGGCTGCGGGGATGGGAAGAATAATGTGGATCGGATCGGCCTGTGGCGCGCGTGTGAATTCCGCTGCCTGCTCAGATTCCCTATCTTGAAGATAGCGATCGAAGAGAAATCGCGCGCGCTCCACGCCATTGGAGCGCTTTACGGAGCCTTGTAGCCGAACGAATGGATACTCTGGGTAAAGACGGCGAGTCATTCTCGCGATTCGATCGTTCCATGGACCTGGCAACGGCGCGCTGAGTCCTCGATCGAACGCGCTCTTCGCGCGCTCAGCGAGCCCCCGCGGAGTGTATCCGAGAAGATTTCGGCCATAGTCAGACCATAAGCTCAAAATTCGACCGCCATCGGCGGTGTAGAGCCGCCAGCCTCGCGCGCGACGGATATCAGAGATCGTTGCGAGCAAAGAATCCGCGGAATAGTTTTTACTGAATGCTGTATTTTTCTTTGTATTCATGTCGCCTCTGTCTCCCCGCGCGTCAGCGCTCGACTTTTTCGAGCTTTTTCGTATACTTGGGGAAAAACTGCGCGACCTTTCCCGAATCGAAGCGCACAATGACGAGAGGCCCAGCGCTCTGGGA
>JAKALZ010000303.1 GCA_021813065.1 bacterium | reverse complement strand
ATCGTTTTGGAATTGCCCTTTCAAATCGTAGAAAACGAGGGTGCCCATATCGCCGCCTTTGTCGGCGTACGCGTCTTTGGAGTGGCTCTTCGCGGCATCTTCAAACGAGAGGCTATTGGCCTTTATCTGAGCGAGGACTTTCTCGGCGTCCTGCTGGGAAGTCGTAATGGTGATCTTCGAGAGTCCGATAGTGCGGAAGAGTGCCTCATTCGACTTTGCCCACTCGATCGTTTTGTCTTGGGGATAATCCGCGAATGGAATGTTGACGTACTGAATCGCGCGCTGCGGTTTCGCCATCGACGCGACAAAGTCTATCTCCGCGGTAGAAGGCGACACTGACATGAGATCGCCGTAGTAATTTTGAACCAGAAGGTCATCGCGAATCTTGCTGCGAGCGGAGAGTCGTGTGGAGAGTGGCGCCGCGTTGTATTTGTCCATTGAGAATTTTCCATCGACCTGGAACTGCGTATTTTTCGTCACTTCTTCGTCGATTGTTTTTTCGCTTATCCTCATGCCGGAACGTTTTGCGGCGTCGAGGATCGCCGTGCGGACCACGGTGTTCTGAAACGCCATGCGCCATACCTGATATGCGTAGAGCTGCGTCTGTGTATCGTTGATTCCTTGCTGGCGAAGGTAGTCGTTGATCTGGGAGACCTGATCGGCAAAATACGAGTCAGAGGTGAACTGAATTGGAATCCCATTCCATGTACCGAATGAGGGTGTCTGCCCCGCGGATGCCGATCCACCCCCCACACCAGGTATCAACACGAACGCGATGATAGTCAACACCAAAATTACTATTGTGCCAACATACACAAATGGATTTTTGATGCTCTTTCTGAGGGTGCTTTCGGCTTTCTTGCCCTCGGCTTTCTTTTCGCTGGGTGCGTGGCCATTGTTCTGAGGCTGCTTTTTATTTTCTTCAGATGCCATAATGATCCTTTCGTCCGAAAACGTAAAAAAATCCTCAGATAAGCTATCATGCGGCTTTGGAATAGTCAACGATAGAGATATTGTCGCAAAAGTATGCCGGAGCGACTCGTCGTGGCTCTGCGGCGCTGTCTAGAGTCCTGGCCAATGAACCGCGCGCAAATGATTTAACGCCTTCGTTCTAGTATCAAATGTAAGCCAATGCGGCGGAAGGCTACGATTCTCATCATCCAACAGCAGAGAGAACGGTTGGAACCTCGCCTTATAGTCCATCTTTTCCGCGCCAGGGACCCAGAAACCCAAATAATAGAACGCTGAAGGGTCCGATCCGCGTGGGTCGCGCGGGTGTGAATAAAAATCAACAATGGATTCCCCCCGTACAGGTTTGACAGATGCGCAATTGGATCGAGTGTACTCTTGCGCGATGCGGGCTTCGGCGAGCGTGGAAAAGGAGCCGAGACTTCTCGACTTCGCGCTTGGCGAAATGGAGAAGTACACCGAGGAAAATCCATCCTGCAGAGGATCTATGTGGCTGATTGCCAGAAGTTCACCTTCGCGGTCGCCCGTTCTGTATTCGAGGATGATACTCCATGGTGAAGAGAGACCCAAAAAGTACTCGGCGTCGAGATCTTCAGCTGGGGAAAGATGTTTCCACAGCGAATATTCTCTCCACAAGCGCAGATGATCTTCTGAGAGCCTCGGTTCGTGGGGAATGATTATAAGATCTCGATTGAGGCGCAGCAGCCTCCTCATGGAATTTGAAATTGAGAGCTCTGCAGCGTCGATCCGCAGGGAAATGCAGAGTCTACAGGTTTCGCAGCGCATCCGATACAAATCGTTCGCGTACCGCCGCCAACCTCGCTGAATGAGCGCGCCCGCACTATCTCTATCAGCTGAGCCTTGAAACCGGATATGCTCGCTCAGGGCGCCCCTACCGTCTTGAAAATAGGGACAGTGCTGTTTCGCAAAAAAGTGCTCCATGCTTCCCTTGTGCTTATTCATGCTGTTCCCCATTTGAAAAAGCGCGCCCCATCAGGGTGTATGCCTTGATTGTGGCACGCGGTGTCGATAATTTTACACCATGAGCATAGTAACCAAAACAGGCGATGATGGCTCGACAGGGCTCTGGTCAGGCGAGCGGATCGGAAAGGATTCGCTGAGAGTTGAGGCCTATGGGACTATCGATGAGCTCTCATCAGCCCTTGGAATGGCACGACATCTGTGTTTTCAGGATAATGTGCTCTACGCGATTGAAGATATACAGCGCATGCTTTTCAGAGTCGCGGGAGAACTCGCTTCTCTCGGCACGCTTTTTGATAGGCCGATCACTCAGGGAGATGAAGTCAATATTGAAGAAAAAACTCACGAGATAGAGGAGCGTATACCTCTGCGCGGGTTTGTGGTCCCCGGCATGACACAGGGCTCCGCGGCGCTCGACATCGCGCGCACCATCGCACGACGAGCGGAACGCAGGGTTATCGCGCTCTCAAGAACAGAATTTGTCTCTCCCGAACTTTTGAGAACACTCAACAGGCTCTCTGATCTTATCTATATGCTTGCCCGAGATGAAGAGAAGGCTCAGGGGAAACTCACCTTCGTGTGAGTTTTGCATTACTATAGCGCATGCTCCCCGCAATATTCTGTGGAGGAAAATGGATGAAGCTGTATTCGAAAACTCAAGTCGCGATGGCTATCGCGCTGTCTGTCGCGCTCACTTCGTTCTCCATCGCGGGGGTGATCTTGATCTTCAATCGGCCTTCAAAGTACCAGCAATATTCTAACGGCGCTACCGCCATCGAGATGAGCGCTGCGGGAAACACGACAAATGGGCTCACGAGCGGCGCTCTCTCCACTCGCCAACCTGCGCAAGCGCAATCGTTTCAGACCAAAAGCCAATCCATAGCGGCGGGCAATTACAGCCCCGATGAAATTGAAA
>JAKALZ010000026.1 GCA_021813065.1 bacterium | reverse complement strand
AACAGACGCGGTGCACAATGCCGCCGTTCTCGAAGAAGTCGCCAAAATCGCGCTCGCATCCCGGACACTTGGTACGCCGACTCCCATCTCGCACGCGCTTCTCGCTCGCCATTTTGATCGCAAGCATGGCGCCGGAGCCTACTATGGGCAGGTAAATGGCCGATGATCGGCAATACAGCATGCTACGCTCTTTTGCCTCGAACATTTTTCTGATTATAATTTTCTAGTTCAAAGAGCCCGAAAAGTTATCCTCTCCATATCCGATCGAACAAAATGCGACAACCAGAACCGATATCGAAATGTTCAAAACGCATGCCGCTGAAAGGGCAAAATCGAACCAAAGGACAGACTTGATTTAGAAATATACAATTATAGCTGGGCTGGTTGATGATGTCGCCTACTCCTCAGCTTGAAACCGCCTGTCCGTCGCAGCCATAATACGCTGCTTTGCAGCACGATAAAGATGCACAGCAACATGCCGCTCGCGATTGACTGAAAATTCGAATTGATACCAACCGCGCGTATCAGCTCGTTGATCGTCAAGAGCGTCAGCGCTCCGATAGGTGAGCCGATCAGATTTCCCACGCCTCCTGTGAGCATCGTGCCACCGATTATGGATCCAGCGATCGCTTTCATCTCAAAGCCAGAGGCATTTCCGACATTTCCAGCCCCCGTTGTCATTATGAATACAAAACCAGCGATGCCGGAAAGCAGCCCACACAGTACGTACGAAAAAAACTTCGTTCTTTTCACATTGATACCGAGCATGAGGGCGCTCTGATTACTGCCACCAACGGCATATAAGTTGCGCCCAAAACGGGACCAATGCAAAAAGGTGGCCAGCGCGATTATAAGCACCACGACAACAATAGCACCGGGTTTGACCTCGAGCGGTATAAAATTGCCGAGTCTGTTCGTGGTGCCGAGCCATGGAATCACAATGACAAAATCCCTCAACCGCACAAAATTCGGCATGGCCACATTGAGCGGATCCTTGTGAATCGTCGTTAAAAGGCCATTGGCCAAAAACATTCCCGCAAGCGTGATGATAAATGGCTGTATTTCCAGGTACGCAATGAGGAATCCCTGCAAAAGTCCAAAGGCGATACCTATACCCAGCGCGAGGAGCATCGAACCACCGACACTTCCTTTCCCCAATTCCAAGAATACCGCGCAACACATTGTGACTAGGCCTGTAACAGCTCCGATAGAAATATCGATGCCTCCCCCGATCATCACAATGCTCTCTCCAAGCGTAATGATGATAAGCGCGGCATTCAGGCTGAACAGGTCGAAGAATGTCTGATACTGGAGGAAACTATGCGGGTAAAAAAGAATAGCAAATCCGTACATCAGTACGAATATCACTGTAGAAATCAACAGCAGGAGATTCGAATTGGATATTGTCTCTCTTCGCGTTATCGCATTCATTGATTCCACTCTACACTTCTTTCTCAGCAGAATTGTCGGCCTTGGATACCGCCAAACCGTCAACTCCATCCGCAACCTGTAGCTGAACGGCACCACCACGTCTGGAACGCATTCCTTTCACAACCTTCGCGGCGAATTCTCGTGCGACTGGCGATGCGAATATCATGAGAATGATAATAAACACCGCTTTAAAGGCTTTAATCGTTTCGGTGCCCACTTCGAGCCTCAGCAAGGTTCGGTTCAGTACCTCTATGGTATACGCGCCGATAATGGAACCAGTGATGCTGAACTTGCCTCCGCTCAGCGCGTTTCCGCCTATCGCCACGGCGAGAATCGCGTCCATCTCGATAAACCTAAGCAAATTGACGCTGTCATGTCGACCGGCTTTAGTAACGGCGATGAACCCCGCAACGGCTGAACAGACTCCAAGGATTATATAGGTCAAGAACTTTACGCTCACCGGATTGATACCATTGAGACGCGCAGCTTTTTGGTTGATCCCTACACACTGAGAATAAAGCTTGAGATTGGTGATTTTAAGAAGGACCGTAAATACCGCGATAAAAAAAATCGTCAATAGTATCGGGGTTTGCAAAGGAATTCCAGGTATGACGCTGCCTAATTTATTCGTGATGTTGTTCGCCAATATAGGAGACAGTCTGCCGTCGATCAGAAACGCTATGGATCTCCCTCCTGTGAACAGTATGAGCGTCGCGACCATCGGCTGGACATTGAATATGGCTACGAGAGTGCCATTGAAGGCTCCAATGGCGACTCCGACCAGACAACTCACGAGGAATGCCCCCAGTATGGTCATCCAGGTAATTTCACTGGCGCTTAACACTACTCGGACGAATACACTTGAAGTGATCGTGGCTGCCACACCGACACTGATGTCCTGACCGCCAGAAGAAGAGGTCACCAGTGTCATTCCGATCGCCAGAATCACCAGCTCCGACGCACCGAACAAAATATTCGGAATATTCCCGTACAGCGCTCCGTTGATGATCGAAATATTGAAATAATCCGCGCCTTTGAGCAGATTGATACAAATGAGAATAGCGAGAACCGTCAGAGGCAGGAACGCCTGAAAATTGCGGATTCTCATTCTGTTCATGATTGCGTGCTTCCTCCAGCAATGACATGCATAACGTCCCGTTCTGTTAAGTTTTCACCGCTCAGCTCTCCTACAATTTCTCTGTCTTTCATGACAATCAAACGAGAGCAGGTACGAAGCATTTCCTCAATTTCCGAAGAGATGAACGTAATACTGACTCCTTCTCTGGCAAGTTTGAGCACGAGTTTCTGTATCTCCACCTTTGTCCCGACATCTATTCCTCGGGTAGGCTCATCGAGGATTAGGTACGCAGGATGCGTCAGCAACCAGCGCGCAATAATGACTTTCTGCTGGTTGCCGCCAGAAAGCGATTTGATGGGTGTGCCAGTCGACGCTGTCTTGATATTCAGAGATGTAATGTACTCTTCGGCGAATGCCTCAGCCTGCTTTTGAGAAAAGGGCTTGAAAAAACCTTTCAACACTTGTAATGCGAGAATGATATTATCTCGGACGGAAAGGTCGGCGATAATACCATCGCTCTTGCGATCTTCAGGCAGATAGCCGATACCTAGTTTCATCGCGTGTATAGGCTCTCTGATTTTTGCTTTTTTTCTGTTCACCTTCACTTCGCCGCTGGTTACTTTATCCGCCGCATAAATTGCCCGGGCAGCTTCGCTACGCCCTGAACCAAGCAGCCCAATAAATCCATTCACTTCTCCTTTTTGTATCGTGAAGTTAAAGGGCCTTACTCCTACAACGCTCGAAAGTCCCACTGCCTCATATACAGGCTCTTCGCTCTCAATCAAAGATGGTTTGTTCTTTTTTATTTGCGATACATCGTCCAGCGCCTTTCCCATCATTTTTGAGACGAGTTCAAATTGGGGCAAAGAAGCCACATCGAATTCGCCAATGAACTCCCCATTGCGCAATACCGTGATTCTGTCGCTTATCTCATACACCTGGTCGAGGAAGTGGGTTACGAAAATGATTCCTACCCCCCTCGATTTGAGTTCTCGCATAAGCTTGAAAAGCTTCTGTACTTCCTCTTCGTCCAGCGAGGACGTTGGTTCGTCCAGGATAAGAATTTTACAGTTCATATCGATCGCGCGAGCGATTGCGATCATCTGCTGGACGGCGAGCGAACAGCTGGAAAGCTGCTGGGTCGGCCTCGCCGGAATGCTGAGCGATTGTAGAAGCTGGGCTGCCTTTTCTTTCATTTGTTTCCAGCTGACAAATGTGTACCGGCCTCGACCGATAAACAAGTTCTCCGCGACTGTCAGATTAGGACAGAGCATAATCTCTTGATAGACAGCACCGACTCCGAAGTCCTGAGCATCTTGAGGTGATCTAAAATGTATGGCCTTGCCCTCTACCAGGATTTGACCGGCATCCTTTTCGTACACTCCGGTAATCACTTTTATCAACGTGGATTTCCCTGCCCCGTTTTCGCCCATCAAGGCATGGACCTCACCTTTCCTAAGTGTAAAGTTCACGTTGTGGAGAGCTCTGACCCCTGGAAACGATTTGCATATGCCATGCATTTCCAGCACATTCTGCATTTGCAACTACTTATCTCCCAATGCATTGTACAATAACAACCGCGGTGCGGCATACCAGACATTCCTGAATGCCGCACCGCGCATGGTACATGAAAAATCTTAGATCGAAAAAATCTTTACCTGGTGATTACGCCTTTGCCAGGGTCGGCATTGATTCCCATCTTAAGCACGGTTTCATCCGTGATCGCAGCGGTATCAATCACCATCTCCTTCTGATAGATGATTCCTTTCGGTAATTCCTTACCAGCCTGACGTGCCTTGATCCAGCTCGAAATCTCGGCTGCCTGGCGGGGGCTGCACTGGACATCGCAGTCCCAGTAACCTGCCTGCACGTTCCGCAGCGCAAAGCGGTTGAAGTCGAAGCCGATGATCTTCACCTTGCCGTTTTTCCCATGGGTAATACCAGCCGCGTCGAGGGCTTGGACAGCACCCTGCGCCATACCGTCGTTCTCTGCATAGATGATGTTGAAATCCTTGCCTGCAGCTATCGCGGCCTCGACCACCTTGCGGGCTTCCTCGAGGCTCCAGCTATCTCCGCCGGTTCCGTCGGCGACGATCTTGAGCTTACCGGCATCGCGTGCCTTGAGCACCGCATCACTTCGCCCAAGCTCAGCGGCTGAACCCAACTGGCCGCGGATCAGGATTACATTGTAACTGGGCATCTTCTGTTTTAAAATCCAATTCACCGCCATCCCACCCTCAGCGGCCATATCCGAAACGAGCGCAGCTTGATAGTTCGAGGGATCCGTTTGGATCAGCCGGTCGAAAAGGAACACCGTCACTCCGGCTTTCTTTGCGGACTGCAATACATTGTCCCAACCGGAAGCGTTCGCAGCCGAGATCAGCAGGTAATCCACGCCGTCGCGGATGTAACCCTGCGCCGCGGCGATCTGCTCACTGTTGTCGCCGGTATTGGTCTGCTTTGCATCATAGCCGTTCGCCTTTGAAAAGACATTGTTCATGTCTTCGACATTGGCTTGCCGATACCCGGATTCCTCGGGAGGCAAATTTACGATGCCCACCCTGATCAGCGGTGCGGCGATTGCAAGACCCGTCACTGCCAGCGCCAGTACGAGAACCGTCAAGATTCTCTTTATTCGCAATTCCATTCTCTGCCTCCTTGTTTCGAAACAACTACAATTCTAATGGCGGCGACGCCGCTCATTGATTACACTATTCGTGGCGTGTACGTACACGCTCATTATTATTATGTACCGAGCCAGCCGTCCTGTCAAGAAAAATTTGCTTATGTACCACGAGCTCGCAAAAATGGCAAGAATTACCTCATGTTTACACCGCCGCGCTTCTTTCAGTGTGTGGAACCTGCGTGGATACATCGAATGGTATTTCTATCAGCCATGCAGCGTTCAGCATTCAATAGAACGTTGTCCACACCAAGATATTTGCCACGTTCCAGCAGCCGCGCCATTATTTCAATTGTGGCACAGCGCGGCAGCGATGCTGATAGAGAAGATCAAACCATGAGGAGTTATTGAAATGACAAAGAATATGAGCTAGTTTCAAAAGTCTATTGCTTTTGAAATTGGCTCATTTTAATGAGCAATATACCCTACTCCCTCTCAAAGCCTTGATTATCAAATTTCAAAGCGTTCGCGTTTTCTGTAACGGTCCGGACAAGGGTTTCATTCGCGCCATCTGGAATTTCTGCCTGAATTTCCAGCGTTACAGTTATGCGCGCGCCTTTTTGCACGGAGAGATGGGTGATCACTTCTTCAGCGATTCTGCCTGCGTCCCGGCCAACTCGATCAGGGTCCAGGGTAACAGTGCCATGAAATCGCTTAAGGCGGGGTGCCGGGGGAGTAGGACGCAGTGGTGATGGCTGGATTTCGGGCGCTGAGTCGCTGATCGATACTATTGAGCGAGCATGGAGTCCTTCGAGATCGACATCGATTGAATAGCTTCCTGTTTCTTCGCCGGCATGGTACACGCCCGATCCATCGATTACTCCACCTGTGGCAGACCAAGTCGCACGAGAAACCGATATTGTTCTGCCATCCATATCGAAAGCTGTGAGGTTGAACTGAATCATCGAGGCACGGTGCAATTCAACTCTCTCGGGGGAAAGCAGAATCCGCGCTGGCTTGGCTTCTCGTTCCATCTGCTGGAGGGCAATGTCAGGTTTTACGAGGAGCCCTGGGCTGTCTTCGTTACTCAATCCGATCTGTTGACCGGCTCGAAGTCCTTGAAAGCGCTGCGCATCTTCATCCCACGAATCCGCCCAGGCGAAGGAATCGCGCTCCCAGGTAAGGAGCGAAACACCATCGCGAACACAGTCGGCAAGCACCGAGGGCGACACCAGTCGAGGAAGGTAGAGATAGCGCGCGTAATCTTCCGCGAGCTGTTTGATGCTCACTGAAGAGCCTCGCCAGAGAGGAATTTTATCGAGATCCATTCTGAGGCGTGTAGCCGCGTAGCTGAGGATGAGCAGTTCTTCGTTGCGCAGCTTTTTGCTCGCGCGATAGGCCACGGGCTCCTGTCCACTTATTCGAATGCTCTGCCACTCGATGGTGGATTGGGGCGAAGGCTGCATGGGCACCAGGAGCCACTGGTAGGTTTCGGGTACTCGCGCATTGACGGTTGCATCGGACGCTGCAAGCTGCTGTTCTGCCTGATGCACCTGAAATGGCGAGAGATTGAGCTGATTCTGCTGCGCGATGATCGAGCGCCACGCGAGGTACTTTCGCACTGATTCATCAAGATCCTGGACGCGATTTTTGTCGGCGGCGAGGAACACAAGGGTGTTTCGATATAGTCGCGGGGAAGTCCCTCGAACTTCCAGAATGCGTCGTGATTCTTCAAGCGCAGGACTATCGGCTTCTTTAGAGTAAGGGAAATCGATTCCGAGGACGACAAGACGCGCGTCGCGTTCGTCCGGTATATCCTGTCCGCCATGAGGAAATGCGTGCACTCGGCTAAAATCGCCCTTTTGCCGCAGATCGGCGCGAACGCGCGTCTCTATTTCCTGAGCCACCGCGTCGGGTTCTCTATTGAGCTGTTCAGCACGGTCTTCCGCCAGCTTTGTAACCGTTGGCTGGGTGGAGTACCAGAAGTGGCTTCCGTCTTGAAAGAGGTAGGTCGCCGAACTCGCGAGCCGACGCAGGGCATCGCCGAACACGGTGGGCGATTCTCCCGGCATAACGCTGCCGAGCTTAATGCGCCGATCTTCAAGGCCATGATGCGCGGCATCGGCGATTGGGGCGGATCCGAGATATATCGTCCGCGCTACCCGCCGCGTCGCGGCAAATTTGCCCAAATTTGGAATTTCAGAATCAATCTTCAGTGGCAGCGCATCGGGTCCGTCGACATCCTTTTCGATGATGGGCACCCAGTTGTCCGAGAGATACCGTGTCATTTCAGACTGAACGCGTGGGTCGTCGATGGGAATATTCGCGGGCATGATGAGAGGGTTGCGGTCACCTTTCTCCCAGAGACTGTGGATAACCGCGGCCATGAGCCGCAGCACGCCTCTTGTGCGCTGGAACTTGAGGAGTGTCGACCAGTCTCCATATAGCCGATCGAACACTTCTGGATGAATTGGATATGCTGCCTTGATGCGCTTCTCATATTCCGCGGTGCGGCATTCGGGAGGGAACTCCTGTTGCTGCATCATGTAAAAATCCGAGAAAGCGCGCGCGACAGTATCGCGATCCTTGAAATGCGAGGCATCGCCAAGAGATTCAAAGAGACGGCGACGCACAATCTCGAAGCCCTCTTCGGCGGTTGCTGGTCGCCATGACGATTCTAGCCTTCCCACGACATTGCGAAGCCGCACGAGCGCCTCCCGCCCGCGCTCCCCGCCCACTTCGGCATTATCCGCGAGCGTGTGTGGTGAACCCGTATCGTCAGATGCGGGAAGACTTATTACCAGTAGACAATTTTTTGCCAATTTCGCGGATTCGGTGAGCGCCTGGGCAAAGCTGAAGTGCGTCTCAAAGTCTCCTCCAGGCAAATCTCCTCTACTGTGCAGCTGACGCGCGTAGGCAACCCACTCGTCAATGAGTATAAGACAGGGACCATACTCGTTAAAAAGAAGCCTGAGCGCGTCACCTGGGCTTGTCGCGTTCTGATCGTCCAGCGCGATCCTATCATAGGCAGTCTTGCCGCCGAGCTGCCACGCCAGTTCTCCCCAGAGCGTGCGCACGGTGGTGCCATCTGGCTTTACCGAAGGCTGTCCCGGAGAGATACGGTTACCGACCAGCACGACTCTGTGAATATCGGGTAGTTTGGTGACGCCCGCCGCGTTCATAACTTGATCGATACCAACAAGGTCGCCAAGATTCGCTCCCGAGAAGAGGTGATAGAGCGCAAGCATCGAGTGAGTCTTGCCGCCACCAAAATTAGTTTGCAGTTGCACTACGGGGTCGCCACTGCCGGTCGCCAATCTTCTAACCGCGCCTGTGAGTAGATTTTTAAGACTGTCCGTCAGATAGGTTCTTCTGAAGAATTCGGTGGAGTTCTGGTATTCCGCGCTCCCCTCGCCAAGATAGACCTGCCACAGATCGGCGGCGAATTCCGCTTGTTGATACAGGCCTGTCGCCACATCGTGATGCGGGGTTATGACTTCGCGCCAGGGCTTCAAAGTACCCGTCACCGCGCTGTCGATCGTCGAACTTGTGCCTTTGCGGCGCTCATTGCGCACCTGTTCATCGTAGCGGATGCGCAGCAACTCATTCTTCGACTTTTCAATTTCCTCGGCCTCTGGCGCGGATATTGCGGTAAGAAGCCTGCTTGCGGAGTCGAGTGCGCGGTAGGCGTCGTCGGTCGTGAACGTATCCTGATGCGCCCACATGTTCCGGTTCTCTCGGAGTTCGCTCAGTAGGCTGCGCTCGGCGTTTCCGAGTGTCCGGCTATAGATTTCATTCCACTTTATCCACATGAAATTGAGCAAGGCAGCGACATCCCATTGGTTGATGGATTTGCCTGATAGGTTCCGGCCGCCATTTGCGAAATCCGTAATCATCTCTTCCGCGTCTCTTGCGGAAAGACGGGCGTAGACTTCGCGCTCGACAAAAGGCGCCAACCCCGCTTTGAGGATCTCCATTGTTTTCCCAACCCTGTCGTAATTGCTCAGTGCCATTTTGTATTCCTTTTTTCAGATTTTAACAGAATTCGCCGCTATCTGAATCTCAGTTATCTGTTCAATAATTTCTGTAAATGCTGGAGTATCGCCATAGATCATCTCGCTTCGAAATACTTCATAATCCCGATGCCAAAATTCCATGCGGTTTTCCTGTGGCACGAATACGAACGAGCCTGGTTTCATTGTTTCGTAGTCCAGCCATGAGTGGATACGATTAAACGCTTTTGATAGGGAAGTACCACCCTTGAACGTCAATCGCTTCCCCATGACGTCATCAGCGTACAACGCTTCGAGAACGATGCTGACCCACCAGTCCTTTTCAATGCTTGTAGGAGGCAAATTGAGGCGCGCCGAAGTTTCTTCTAAAACACTCTTCAAGCGTGGAATTTTGAGTTGATCATAGATACTCATTTCCCCACTACTTCCTCAACAAGCAATTCGCGGAGCAAAGTCCGTATCCAGGCTGGTGCGGATAAAGCATCTTTTACTACTCCCTCTCGTTGTTCAGATGGAATCGCAGTCTTCAGGCGAGATTTCATCTCTACCGTTATCGCATCATTACCTAGGTAACGGAGAGCCTGGATAACGATGCCACCGAGCCGACCAGCGGCAGCCATATTGCGCGGTGTCGTTCGTTTAAAGATAATTTCGCGGTTTTTTATGAGAATTTTCCGCGAAGGTCCATCGGTTAAAAACACTATCTTCATCGGAACCTGCTCCGAAAGCCCCAAGAGGTTCGCGGCGTAGGCGCCAGAGGGTTGCAGACGCAATCGACCTGACAAAGAAAGCGTTTTAGCGATTGCCTCGATCGAAGGGTTCAGTTCTCCAAGGTCAGCATCGACGATCGGATAATCGTAGAGTCCACGCGCGATCCGTCTGATCCTGCCCTGGCGAACCAATCGTCCCAACGCAATATCGATAGCCGCCCGGTTTCCCAAATCAGCGAAATCGTTAGCCGAGAATACAGAACCGTGACCTCGGCGCCAAATTCTTCTAATTATTTTATTTACAAGAGATTTCCCCCGATCATTCTTTTCTGCCATGATAGAAATCATAGCATCTTTTTCTATCATGTCTATAGGCATAATTTATGGTTCTTCCTCTCCAAAAAGCTCTCCGGTTGTGGTTTTTTGCGCATGTGGCTCCCGCGCCATGCGTTCGATTTCTGGCCAGCTCTGTACGAGGGCGTTGTACGAGAGTGCTTCCTGCGCACGCTTCTTACGCTCGCAGAGAGTATAGAGTCGGTAGCAGAGTTCGCGGGCGGTTTCGGCATCGGTGCCGAGGTTCCTGACGGTCTCCGCCGCGGCACTCTCACCGCCGGATTCCAGGATGCGGATGAGTTGATGCACCATCTCCCACGTTGAAAGACGAGTATCCGTCTGCGGATCCCACCGCGGATCGAGTTCCTTGGGAGTAAGGAGACGGACTTTCCCTTTGCCCGACGAGAGAATGCCCGAAATGACCATTCCCGCGATGCTGGTATCCTTGGCCTTGGAGAGCGTCTCCGCGACGCCAAATTCGCCTTCGGCGAATCCATACTGTTCGAACCATGCGAGCGCCCAGCGACTCTCGGCATCGAAATCGCCCTCTTGTTCGGCGATGGTTTCGTCGAGAGTCTGATTGATGAGCGCGAGCGCGTCTCTGACACTGAGCAGCTTTCCTTCGGCGTCGAGCACTTTGTCGTACTGCGTGAATATGGCCATGCCGGGGCCGATGGCCGCCTGCGCGAGATCGACAGGAGCGATGTTGCCGCGCTGGAGGTTCTTGAGGGCGCCCGGGAGCTCCGCCCGGAGCTTTGAGATGAACTCTCGGCGACTCGAAATCGGAGCGTCGGGGGAGCGCCTGCGGCAGACAAGAACGATGCTGGAGGCGAGGGCGTTGGTGCCGATGCCGATTGACCTCGCTCCTCGTTCCGTGCGCATCGGCCAGGTGCCGCTGATGCCGAAACCAGCGCGGATCACGGCATCGAGGAAGGTCTCCCAGCCGGTGTTGGAGGTGCCCGCTTTACTATCGCTCTCCGATTGCTTGAAGGCGTAGTAGATTGTGACGGGGAAT
This sequence comes from bacterium, assembly GCA_021813065.1. Classification (GTDB taxonomy): domain Bacteria; phylum Spirochaetota; class Spirochaetia; order Treponematales; family Rectinemataceae; genus Rectinema. Next base: position 1,697 of record JAKALZ010000026.1, on the reverse strand, counting down.
GCAGGGTGTGCCTGCTCGGCGAGCCGGTGCATCGCCTGTGTCATGCCCTCGAGGAAGAAGGTCTCGGCTTTCTCCTTGCCGCCATGACGATATTGTGTCGCGACCAACTCTTCGGCCTTGGGCACCGCAAGTGTTGCGAAGAGATCCGGGAAGACTAACTTCAGTGATCGACGCAACCAGACATAGAAAAAATCAGAGAGGTCAGCGTATCCGATGTTATCGTAGTAGGGGGGATCTGTTGAAACAAGTTTGGCCTCGCTGACGGACTGTATTGCGGCGTCCGCCTGAACGACTTTGCCGAAACCTGTCAGGGGCAGAGCATCAAGAGCTTTCGCTGCCCATTCGATTCCACCCAACCAGTTGCCGCTTGTCCCCCCAAATGGTGGAGCCTCGGCATAGTCCCAAGTCATCGGGAGAGCCTGGCGAGCAAAGGTGCCTCGAATAAAGCCATCAGCAGGAGTTGCAATCACCTACCAGTAGTTCGCGGCATAGTCCACACCAAATCCCAAATACATCCCCACCGCCTCCGCATACGCCCGCGCGCCAGTTCCACCCGTATCCAGGCCAATCCCATCGTCCGCAAGCCCGGCGTGCGCCGCATCGCGCTCGATGCGTGGAATCGCTTCCTGGACGAGGTCGGAGAAAGTATCGAGCGCCACGAGCTGGCGAGGGGTGAAGAGATCGCCAAATGTCATCAAGCCATAATTTGGTGTCTTAAAATCGCGCGGGTTTACTGGCAATACAACATCCGGCTTCCACTCAGGCTTCGCTGTCAGGGCAATCGCTTCCATTTCAGATGTCGGCGCAAGATAGACTCGCCCACGATCTCCCTCTGCGACGATCGCCATGAGCCGTGCCCCCATACGCCCAGCTTGTGCCTCGGAACGGATATAGTCGTAGGTAAGCGGAGTACCCGACATCACACACCTGAATGCAGCACGCTTGCCGGCTGATGTCCCGTTCTTTGCCCCCTCCACATCCTTTGGCTTCCCCACTTTCACCGTAAACCGGTAGCCGCCATCCTCAATCACCGGCTCGACGTACGCCTCTTTGCCAGGTTTGGTTGAGAGCATGAAGGTGCTGGCGAGCGGCACGTCGACATTCGCGAACGCGGGGTTGGGGCTCTTGACCGTGCGCGCCCATATCCACGCGATCACCGTAAGCTCTCTATTTCGATACTGCGCAAGATCGGGGCGCTCCGCGATCATTTCGTCAGTGATCTTTACCTTCGGATACAGATGCCCAATGCGCTTTTCAGCCTCGTTGCGCATCCACGCGCCATAGTAGCGCACATCTTTCGCGAGCCCCATCGCGCCTTTCCACGGGCGCTCGATAAGGTCGCTATTTGCCCTCGCTTCAGGATTTACCGGCGGCTTGCCTGCGAATTTCGGGGGAATTTCGATCATCGCCTTGTTGATGAGCACCGCGACCGGATTGAGATCGCTCGCCCACGCCTCGAGCCCAAGGCGCTGCGCCTCCAAGGGAAGTGCGCCACCTCCCGCGAAGGGATCGTGGAAGGCCGGCAACGTGTTCCGATCGAAGAGCTCCGCCGCGCGCGCATAGTCGCCAGCGAGCTGCGCAGTCTGTCCCTCGCGGAACGCGGTCGCGGCGTGCCACAAGCGGGCGGCCGGGGTGTCAGGCCACGGCAGGGCCCGGTGGGCGGCGAACAGGGGCCGGCCGTCGGCGGCGACCCCCGC
>JAKALZ010000302.1 GCA_021813065.1 bacterium | reverse complement strand
GAGGGTAGGGTTATGGCGCCGCCCCTGTAGCCATAGTATCTCGCGTCCGTCTTCGCGCCGTGGAACACCCGGCCAACCTCGATTGAGATGCCGTTCTCCGTCTCCATCGCCGATACCGGCGCGATCGCAACGAGCGCAAGCGCCATGCCGCACGCGACAAGCGCGATCCCACACTTTTTCATATCGACGCCTCCCTGGCTATTCACCAGTATAGTGCGTCAAATATCGAATTACAAAAACAGTAGTTTAAGACTTTGCGCGCGCGCCTGAGCAGACACTGAGCGAAGCGATCCAGCCGCCCTTATTCCAAAGCGCGCACCCGCCTTTCGTTTCGGTAAGCTCGCTATGACGTTCTCTGATGGCGGCGAGCATCGGCGACGAAAGCGTCTCTTCGAATGAATGATCGGCGGCGCTCATATCGGAAAAAGGAGCGAAGGGGCATGCTTCGACTCTTCCTTCGGGCGAAAGGTGAAGAAAGCCTCTTCCCGCCGCCAGACAGCCCCCATATGCCTGTTCGTCGCCTGGCAAGACCACGACAGGGAACGAAAGACGCGAGAATTGCTCTGGCTGATTCAAACGATCCCTCTGCTCATCGCTGAGAATCAGATTCTCGGTTCCCTGCGATACCGGAACGTACTCGACCATGAAGAGTACGGAAATCCCCAACTCCGCCAGCGCTTCAAGAAAACCCGCATCGAGGGCGATATCGGCGTTCTGCGATGTGATGGTGAGCGATGCTCCAAAAATTATTTTCCGGCTCTTCATCTCTTTCATCCAGCGCAGCGCTCCCGCGTGAATGCCGGGGCCTCGACGCCCGTCGGTCTGCCGTTCCTCGCCTTCAATGCTGAGAATCGGAACGATCGAAGCGCGAGCCGCGAGGTCGACGATCGCGTCGTCGATCAGCGTACCGTTCGTAAAGAGCGGAAGAAATATACCCTTTAACTTCGCGGCGCGCTCCACGAGTTCCCTTCGCAGAAGCGGTTCTCCTCCCGCGAGGAAAATGGAACTCACACCGAGCTCCACCGCCTCCTCGAAGAGCGCCATGAAACGATCGTCAGAAAGCTCCTGGGAAGTCTCGCCGGGGAGCGATGGCCGGAGCGCGCGCGAATAGCAACCTGCGCAATTCAGGTTGCAGCGTCGCGTCAAGCTCGCGATGAGGAGAGGTGGTACAACGAGGCCGCGTTTCTGCGCCACCGCTCTCCGCGATGTCTGTTTTCGCAGAAAGAGGATAGCCTCGGCGATACGCCCAGGACTAAGCTTTCCTGCCCTGCCGGTCTTCGCCATCTCGAAAAAATCCGAAATGCGGATATTGAAGAGATCTGCTGATTCTGATTTCACAATACCCATGTATATCATAATTTAAAACAGTGTTGCTATCGTCTCGATATGCGGCTAGATATGCGGCTCGGCATCGCGCTATTGGAGTTTGACCATATATCGATACAAATTTCCGCAACACTCCTGCGGATTTTTGCCATTTTTCCGCAGGAAAGATGCCGGATTCCGCAAATCTTCAGTCTTTTACGCATACGCATTCTGCCATAAGCGTATCAGGAATTCCTTTATAGGCCAAATTTCGATGCCCTCGACCATACGCGGGGCAGGAGACTGACATACAAGAATTCGATGTCTGAAGCTGCCTTCTTCCGCGAGCGCGATGAGTCCTTTTAGGTCGCGATGATCGGGGAATTCGGCTGACTTCACTTCGATCGCGAGATCATCGCCCACCATAAAGTCCACTTCTTTACCATCCGTTGTTCTCCAGAAACTCAGAGCGCGATCATCGCGGGAGTAATCGAGCCACGCGCGTAGCTCATTGTAGATCAGATGTTCTAGTGCCTTGCCGAATTCAGCGGTACCCGGCGACAGCGTTCGGATCCCCGCGAGAGCATTCCTCACACCGATATCGAAGAAGTAAAATTTCCCCGACGCGGCCGGTTTTCTCTTTTTGCCCTTTCTCCAAGGCTCCAGCATTTCGCCGAGCAGTGTGTCGGACAACATATAGAAATATTCGCGCACAGTGCGCGAAGGCACGAGCGCGTCAGATCCCCAGGCTTCGTAATTCACCTGTTCGCCAGAAAAGAGGGCTGCGCTGTGCAAGAACCGAGCGAATGCGTCGAGCTTTCGCGCCGCACCCTCCGCCGCGATTTCTTCCTGCAGATACACACCGCAATAGGCCTTGAGATCTTCCCAAGCCTCAGATGAATCGTAGATCGAAGGCAATGTGCCGATGGTGAGCGCCTTCAGGAGATCGAAGTCGCCAATCTCCGAGGACACCAGAGGATGAAGGCGCAGCATTCGTGCCCTTCCGCCCAGAAGATTCACGCCACCACGCCGCAATTTTCGCGCACTCGAACCCGTCATGAGAAAACGAAGACCGCGCTCCTCTATGAGTAGATGAATTTCATCGAGCAAGACTGGCAGCTTTTGAATCTCATCGACGATAACTGTTGAGCCTTCTTCAAGCGCCTCAAGCTCTTCTCTGAAAACCGAAGGCCGGATCGACAGACGCAGAAACGTGTCGGAACGTAAAAGATCATAATATTTCGCGTCGGGGAAAGTGTGCTTGAGAAGATATGTCTTGCCGGTGAGACGCGGCCCGAAGAGAAATGCCGATTTACCCTCGCGGCTTATCTGAAGTTTTCGAAGGTATTCCATATTCAAATTATCGGCGAAATATTAAAAATCCGCAACTATCCTGCGGATTTTTACCATTTTTCCGCAATAGAGATGCGGGAATTCGGCCTATTGACTCCGTCGCCCCTGTCCTCTCACGGCAAGCCCGCCTTCAGCGGTGAAGCGCTGGTCATGCAGAGTCTGAACCAGCCCCGCGTGGTGGTTCGAACTCACTGGATTCACGCCAGGCACGCAGCAAAGCCTCAGGTTTTTTAATCTGAATACCTTCCTTCGACACTTAGATCG
>JAKALZ010000301.1 GCA_021813065.1 bacterium | reverse complement strand
AAGGGTATCTTGTACTTCGCGAGCGCGTAGCCGGCGGGTATCGCGATCAGCATGGCGATCCCCACAGTGGCGATCGCGATCATCAGCGAAAGCGTGAACGCGTTCACAATGCTCACCGCGCCGATGGCGAGGCTCGTCTTGAGCCCGAGCGCCTGCGCCCAGTAGTCGAGACTGACAGTCTGGGGCAGCGGGCTCGGCCAGTACCATTTCTGCGCGATAGACCACAGGATGAGGCTCAGCATCGGCCCCGCCACGACGAGAAATACGACGACGAGGAGCGCGAGTTCGAGCGACTTTTTCCAGATTTTGTTCATCGCGCCACCTCCTGTCGAGCTTCCTTGACCTTCGATCGCAGGTAGTACACGGCGGTGGCGAGCACGAGGATGTAAGAGCAGACGCCGAGCGCGTTGGCAACGCCGAAGTCGCGGAAATAATTAACCCGGTGCGCGATATCCACGGTAATCGTAGTGGGTGTCTTGCCGCCGATCAGCATGTAGGGCAACGTGAAGGTGCCGATGATCTGCGAGTATACGAGCACAAGCGCCACGATGATGCTCGATTTATTCATTGGAACGAGGACGCGCACGATGACGCTCGGCAGTTTCGCGCCGATGCTCCGCGCCGCCTCGATATAGCTGTTGTCGATCATCTGGAAGCCGCCGTGGATGATGAGCACCGCGAAGGGAATCTGCTTCCAGGCGAAGCCGAAGGAGAGGCCCGCGAAGTTGAAGAGTTGAAGCGGCTTCTGGAGATCGACGAGCCCGAGCTGCGCGAGCGCCGTGTTGAGGAGCCCGTGCGGCGCGAGGAAGCTATTCATCATCTGCGATACGACAACAAAGGGAATGAAGATGGGAAGCTTGAAGATCGCGCTCAGGAGGGCGCTCACCCTGTTCTGCCTGAGCCTGAAGTACACCGAGAATACGACGGCGACCACTCCCACGAGCGCTGTGTTGAACAGCGTCACGCCGAACGTAAAGACGATATCTTTCCGGTACAGCTCCCAGACCTTCACATAGTTGGCAAGGGTGAAGCTCTTATCATCTCCTGAACTAAGGAAAAAGCTCTGCGCCACCGAAGTGAAGAAAGGCCACAGATACATGACCACCATGAACGCGACCGCGGGAAAGAGCATCAGGATGTAAGGGGGGAGCCTACGCTCCCCCCACAAACTCGAATGGACAGTCGTCATTGAGCCCATCTTTCATAGGATTCGAGGATCGCGCTGTAGTAATCCGCGAGCGGGAACGCGAGGCCCTTCTTCTGCAGGTCGGCCGGTGTCACATCGCTGTAGATCTTGTCGAAGGTCGCCTGCGGGATCGCGCCCTTGAGCGCGGAACCATCGATGCCGGGGTACCAGTTGAAGCGCATCACGATGTCGTTCGCCTGGACTTTCGGGCTTGTCACGTACTCGATGAATTTGCGCGAGAGCTCGGGATTCGGCGCGTTTTTGGGAATGACGAAGAACATGGGCTGGCCGGGCATGCCAGGTTCCGGCAGGGAGAGCTTCGTCTTCGGATCGAGCTTGCCATCGTTCATGAACGTGAAGAACATGTCAACCCAGACCGGTCCCATCCAAATCTCGCCTCTGTTGAGGGCGTCGAGGGTGCCGACGTTTCCCGCCGTGATCACGACGTTCTTGTTGAATTCCTTGAGATCTTTGAACACGGGCTCCCACGAGGCGACTTCGGCCTTGTCGAAGGGGCCGGTTACCGCGTACTTCTGATACTTGCCGGTTTCGGCATAGACCCAGCCCATCACGAAGGCGACGCCCGAGGCTCCGCCCTTGATGCCGTTGTAGCCGAATTTGCCCGGGTTCTTCTTCACCCAGTCGGCGAGCTCGGCGTAGGATTTGGGCGGATTCTTGACGTAGTCGGGGTTGTAGGCGATGGCGGTCTGGCTCATGAAGAGCGGCATGACATAGCCTTCAACCTTGACGCCGAGGTCCACCTTCGCGAACGGCGTGGTGACGTATTTCCAGGTGTTGCACATCTGGGCGTAGGGCTGGAGCAGATTCTCGTCCATTGCCCACTTCATGAAGATCTCGTGCACGAGGGCGACATCGACATCGCCGACCGCCTTATTCGCTTTCTTCTCGGCGAGCAGTTTTTCGAAGATGGTCTGCGAGCCCGCGTTGCCGGGGCCGGTGTGGATGGTGGTAACCTGGACATTGGGATTCTCCGCCATAAAGCCCGGCGCGAACACGTTCTGTCCCAGCGCGAGCATGTTGACATCGCCCGCGGTCATGAAGATCATTCGCGTTTTCTGCGCGGCTAGTCCCTGCACCGAGAGAAGCCCGAACGCGATCACAATGAGAAAAGCTACCAATATGCTCTTCTTTCTCATATCCGTTTGCCTCCTGGATAATGATTGCTACATTATGAGAGTGGTTTCATAGTGTAACATTTATATGGATGCACGGTTTTTTCGAGCTGTCAAGCCAAAATCGCCCCGCGTCGCGAGAGATTTCGCATTGACAAATGGGCGTTGCTCTTTAAAATTGGAAATGACAACATAAAATGATATTGCGCTGTAGTACATGATAAGGGTGCCCACATGCTGGATCTGAAGACCATCTATGCCATGATGATTGTGCTTTACCTCATAAGCGGCGCCACGATGCTTATGCTCTGGAAAGCGCACGGTTCACGCTACGCGGGCATTGGGTTGTGGAGCTTAGGGCTCGCGACCCAGACGTTCGGATACACCCTGGTCGCGCTCCGAGGCGTGCTCCCGGATTTTATCTCCATCACACTCGCAAACCCCATTGTTTTTTTGGGTGTTCTCATGCTGATGCGCGGGCTTGAGAAATTTTTCGCGCTCGATCGCTCCGTATGGGTGCCGAATGTCGTGCTCATAGGGCTGAGCGCCGTTGTGTTCTACTACTTCTCGAGCGTGCGCCCCGTGCTGCAGATGCGAAGCCTCGCGGTCT
>JAKALZ010000025.1 GCA_021813065.1 bacterium | reverse complement strand
CGGCGTGTACTTGCCGAGTGCCGCGAAGAGGTCCTTCATGCTGTCTTTCTTCGCCTTGCCCTCGATCACGTTCTTCGCGAACTCGCCGAGACCGGCGGTCAGCGTGTAGCCGTAGGAGAAGGCCCAGGTGCCGAAGCGGCCGGCTCCGCCCTTGGCGACGACGGCGGCTTCAACCTTCTTCATGATAGCGGGGAAGTTGCCCGCTTCCTTGGAGAGGTCGATACCGAGCGCGCCAGGGTAGCCCATGAGCGGCGACGGGAGGTCGGCTTCGACAAAGATGCCGCCGTAGGCGAGCAGCTGCTTGAGAAGCGGCTCGGTATGGGCATCGTTCGTGCAGAAGAAGGCGGTGTCTTTGCCGTACTTCTGGATCCACTGGGGCACTTTCTCGAGGATGAACTGCTGGGCGCCCGCGACGCCGACATCGGAGGTCGGGTCCGGAGCGGTCTCGAAGTAGAAGTTCAGTCCGAGATCCTTGCACGCCTGCTCCATGATCGCGCGGCGGCGGCCGAGCGTTTCATAGCTCATGTGGCGGGGGAAGGAAATATGCACAAAGTTCTTTGCGCCGAGCTGCTTGGCTTCCCAGATGATGGTGTAGCCGCGCGACACGAAATCGTTGGATACCGCGAGGTCAGCGGCGCCCTGGATAACGAGGGGATCTTCGTGCGGTTCGCCCGCGAGCAGGAGAATATCCGGTCTCTTGGCGCGCACGCGCTTGAAGGCCTCAGCGGTGCCAGGGATGGCCTGGTTGATGACGATCGCCTTCATGAGCGGGTCGTCGGCGAGGGCCACGACGTTCGAAATGAAGGTTTCCTGCTGCGACATGAAGTCGTCTGGATACGTGATGTGCTGGATCATTCCGCCATCTTTGACGCTGCCGTACTCTTTGATGAGCGCTTCGGCACCGCGCAGATCGTCCTCAGATTGGGAGACTGTGCCGGTTACCACGCCAATGTGGAACTTGGCCGCGGCGAATGTGTTCGCGCCAGCGAGTAAAAACGCGAGCACAAACACGACTGCTACCAATTTTTTCATATACCCTCCTTTTAAAAATACAGTGAGTAATTATTGTACTATCAAAAACCCACGAGTCAAGAGAAAATTTTATCAATAATTCAAATAAGGCTGGGTCTTTCTTCTCTTGTACGGCATAGGTACAATACAAACGATGCAATTTTCTAGAAAAAGATTCGCGGACGAGCTCTATTACTACTCAAACCAGTTTGTGCTGTTCTTCGTCATCATTATATCACTCACCTCTGGATCGTGGAAAAACGCACTCGTCACCTCTCTCATCGTGCTGTCGTTCATGCTCATCCAAACGAGTCTGCTCGCGATGCGAGGGCATGTCCCCGTGTTGAGGCTTCTGTACTCTTTCATCACGCCGGCCGGGTACTCGATACTGCGGGCCACACTCTCCGACACTGCCTTCACCGAGGCGGCGAACATTTTGCTCTGGGGTTCGTCGGTGTATATCGCGGTTTTCCAGACGCTCAGTCTCGTGTTCCGAAGGCCATTCCTGAGGCGACTTTCCGAGGCGGCCCTCTCGATCGGCTCGGCGCTCATCTTCATTCTGTTTTACGCCTACCTCGATCAGCGAATCTCTGTGCAGGCTTCTTTCGTGAAAGGAGACATCGACGCTGTCGCGATGGCGCAGGCGCTAAAAATTCAAGCCTTCCCTTCAGTGTTCGATAGATTCATTCGAGCCCCGCAGCATCTGTTCGCGCTCTTTGGCGTCATTTCTTTCGACTTCATGCTCCTCGTCGCCCGCATGAGGGCCATCACTCTAGAACAGCGGATCACCCATATCATTGAGCTGCCGCGCGAGGCCGAGCGGATTATCGCGGTGTCGAAGCAGGAAGCGCTGGCAGAGAGGCAGGAACAGAGCGTGGCCGCGACAACGGAGCCCGTGCCGGCGCGGGAAGGTACGCCGCACACGAGTAGCGCGCCAGCTCCTTCGGTCCCATCGACCTCTGCCGAAACCTCGGATGCCCCACCGCTCCGCTCGCTCTCTTCGCTTTTTGTAACCGTCGTGTCGTCCGATATCATCGGGTTCACCGATCTCTCAGAGCAGTTGGGACGCTCGGAAGCCGCCACGCTTCTGAATCGATACTATGCGCTCTGGACGCAGTGCGCCGGCAGCTTTGGCGGACGCATTGTCTCGATATACGCGGACACGGTGGTGAGCCTGTTTGGCATCGTCGACGCGGACCACAGCGCGGACAGGGCGCTCAACGCCGCGTACGCATTTCTGGAAGAGCTCGAGGGTTTGAATGAGGATATGGTGGTGCGCTCGCTGCCAAGCGATATCACTGTCTCCATCGGTGTGCACTCAGGGTTTGTCACGGCCGCCCTTCTCGGACCTCCCGGGCAGCAGTCGATGAGCTTCTACGGCGACACAATCGCGATCGCCGCCAGGCTCGATTCGCTCTGCCGCGAGTTTCACCAGAGTATCCTCGTGAGCCATGCCGCCTACCGGCGACTCGCCCTCGAAAGCCAAGTGACCCTCGAACGATTCAGCGAGGCATTGCTCCGCAAGAGCACGCGCCCCATGCCGCTCTACGCGAAAAAACCATAATTGGAGAGACATCGATCATGAAATCGTGCGGAATCAACAGAAACGAAAGATCAAACCGTGGTTCACGCGCGGCTGTCGCCGTTATCACGATGGCTGTCGCGCTCCTCGCTCTCTCAGCCACCTCGTGTTCGGGCAACCTCGACGCGACCCTCAAGTCTGACGGCTCGGTGCGCGCTGCTGTGCGTCTCGACATTCCCGACGCGCTCAGCGGGCGCGTTCGTCAGTTTGTCGGTCTCGGCCCTAAGGATCCTCTTTTCAGCACCGATGCGGTACGGAATCAATTCCTTGACAGGACGAGCATCATGCTTGTCGATGTGTCTTCGCCTACGCCGGACATACTCACCTCTGTAGTGTGGGTACAGAGCCTCGACAACCTTATCGCCGATACTTCGCTCGTACCGCCTGGCATGATCGTCTATAAAAAAATTCCCGCCCAAGGCTCCGCTCCCACGACGCGCGAACTCTCCGTCTATCTTTCGAAGGAGAACGCGCCTTACATGCTCAAGCTTTTCCCCGGTGTCAACACACAGATCATTGACAGTCTAAGCCCACCCGCGCTCGAGTCCGAACCCGTTTCAGCCGAAGAGTATCGACTCAATCTTGAGCAGGTAATAATAGGAAAGAAAAATATGCCAGCCTTCGACGCGTGCGCGGTCGATATCGTCATCACCGCGCCGAAAGCGATTTTTTCAGCGAGTGGAGGCACCTTCTCGGGTCCGGTTTTCCGCGCCAAGCTGCCGCTCTTCGCTCTGTTGACGATGGAAAAACCGATCAGTTTCTCGCTGCGCTGGCCGGAGTAAGCGCGGTTTTTCCTTCGTACGAGTTTGGGCGACGCGGCGGCTCAGCGCGCCCGCCAGAGTTCAGCGCGCTCGCGAAATCATCTCCATACCGCTTATACCGCGCGAGGCCGCTCGTGCGAGCCCCACGCCCTTCTGGATCGAAGCGCGCCCCTCAGCTTTTCAAAGAGCGCCAAGGATTCTGCCCGCGGGTACCACGCCGCGAGGAATTCCACCAGGGGCGCCATATCCGGTATTTTCGTCGAGACTCCCTCAGCGCAGATCGATGCCTCAGCCTCGCGGCTCGAGCAATCCGCCATAGCGCCACCGCCCCGCGCGTTCTCCCACACTTCCGCCAAGCGCGCCAACCTTTTTCGGAGTGAATCCAGCATCGCTAGATTTTCGTCTGTATCTTCCAGCTCAAGAGCGGACGAGCGGCGCCCAATGTGCTCAAGAATATGCGCGTCCGAACCGGAAATGACGCAGTGATCGAGGCGCAATGACGCGTCAGGCTCTCGACCCACCGCCTCGATGGCATCGTAAGGACCTTCAGGCAAAAACCCGAGCTGGCTATACACTGAAAACTGCGCGCGGTCGACGTGGGCCGGAATTACAAGGGCTCCGGCGCGCGCCCCAGCCTCGGCAAAGAACTTAAATGTTTCCCGCAACGGATTTCCATACCACGCCGATGGCATCGAAAGAATGACACCCTCCGGATCGACCGCGACTTGGTCGCCGAACCGCAGTGAATCAACCGCCCGCTCCGGAAGATAGTGCCGCACGCAGTCGCTAAAGGAGAGCGCGGCGAGCGGATCAGGAAAGAGAACGAGGAGATGCGCTTCTTCGAAGGGACTCAATTCGAGGCCGAAGAGCGGAATAGGCTCGGCGGCATAGCGGCTATTATCATGGGCTGGAGCGCTCATGGCCTCAACCTCAGGCAAGGGCCCGTACCCGCTGGTACGCCGACAGGCGCGCGCGCACGCGATCGCGAATGCCGGCGCATTGAGCGCGCTATTGTGGTCAGTGATGGCAAAGAGGTCGATGCGGGCAACGAGAGCGCGCTCCACCATATTCTCAGGAGAATTTTCGAGCCGCGCGCAGGGGCTGAGACAGGAATGATTGTGACAATCGAAGGTTAGTAGCATGCCCGAACCTGCCTGCACGCAGCATTATTTCTGTGCGGTGTTCCTCTCGCGCTGGAGCGCCTGCCAGAGTCGTCCCGACACTTCAAATTGACTTAGTTTCGTGCGCACCACCCCTATCTTGGCTTCAGCGGCGGCGGAAAGCATGTCGTCGATGATCGGCCTGTTGTTACAGATGACGATGAGCGAGATGTCGACCACTGTAGCGACCGCGACTGTATTCTTGTGCGCCTGGATAGTAACAAGGACATTGGTATCTCGACCATTCGCCAGCACATCGGAGAGCAGATCCGACGTGTACACGCCTTGGACATCCGCACTTTCGAAATCAGCCTGCAGCACCTCAGCCTGAATCAGCCCGGGGATTGTTCCCGTCATCATACTCTTAGCTCCTTGTTTTCTGTCACATCGCGCGGAGGATACTAACGCGATAGCTTGCAGAATATCAGTCATTCATGCTTCAATAAAGATGGGACGATTTAGGGCGCGGCCCCAAGCTGTCTCTACGTAGGCGTGAACTGCGCTCAGTCAGCTTTCAAAAGGGGGAACCCAATGATCGAGCTCAAAAATATATCAAAAACCTACACCAAGAGCGGTACAAAAGCTGTTGACAACCTCAACCTTGCGATTCCCGATGGCGTAATCTACGGCTTTCTCGGCCCCAACGGCGCGGGGAAAACAACAACAATTCGCATGATGACAGGAGCGATCGCGGCAGACTCCGGGGCCATTTTAATCGACGGTATCGATCTCGGCCAGAGCCCTCTCGAGGCCAAGCGACGCTTCGGACTCGTTCCCGACACACCAGACCTCTTCAATCGACTCAAGGCCTATGAGTACCTCAATTTTGTCGCCGACGTGTATCGAGTCTCGACCGCGGAACGGGCTTCCGTTATTCAGAAACTCGCTGCCCGTTTCGAAATCAGCGATGTCCTCAAGTCACCCATTGGCAGCATGAGCCGAGGCATGCGCATGAAGCTCAATCTTATCGCGAGCCTTGTGCATTCCCCTCACAACTGGATTCTGGATGAGCCTATTGTAGGGCTCGACCCGCACGCCGCGTTCGCGCTCAAGGAGCTCATGCGCGAACACGCCGCCTCGGGCGGCACAGTGTTTTTCTCGACTCACGTGATGGAAGTCGCCGAGCGAATCTGCGACGAACTCGCCATCATCAACAAGGGAAAAATCATCTTTACAGGAAATCTCGACGCACTGCGCGAACTGAAAGAGTCGAAAAAAGCCCGCACTGGGTCGGAAACCATGGCGCATGACGACGAGAGCCTCGAAGCGCTCTTCCTCGCGCTCGTGGAAGACGCAGGAGCGCAGACACCATGAAAGAAAGGTCTCCATCGCCCTTCACCGCGCTCCTGCGGATTCATTTCAAGTCGGTGTTCGCGATTCGCCTGCCAGCGCGGAAAGACCTCTCTTCGCCGAAGGTTCTGCTCAAGACTTTCGGTTGGATTCTGATCGCGATCCTCCTCACGGCGGATCTTGGTTTCGTGTTTGGGATGATGGATGTGGGAATGTACCGTGGGCTCGCTCCGCTCGGAATGCAGTCGTTCATGCTGCTTAACGCTATCGTCACCTCGAGCGTGATCGTGTTTCTTTTCGCATTCATCACTTCGCTGTCGTTCTTTTCAAGCGCTCAGTACGAAGCGCTTTTCCTGACAATGCCCCTCACGCCCGCGCAGCTGCTCGCGGCGCGCATGGCGACAGTCTACGCGATTGAGGCGCCCTTCGGTTTCTTGATAATGGCGATCGCGGCGGCGGTGTATGGCTTTCAGAGTCATCCTGGCTTAGGTTTCTACATTCAGATTATCATCAACGCGCTTGCGTTGCCGCTCGTGCCCCTCGCTCTCTCGTACGCCATCATTGTGCCGATCATGACAGCCTCGCGCTGGCTCCGGCGTAAAAATACGCTCCTATATCTCGGCGGAATCGTCGGGCTCGTGCTGGCGCTCGGCTTCAACCTGTACCTGCAGTCGATGCTCGCGCAAATTCAAAACCCCGCGCTACTGCAAAAGATGCTTTCGAGCGGAAAGCTAAACTTCGCGAGCATCGCGAACTGGTGGCCGCCCGCGTGGCTCACGATGCGTGCCCTGGAGGGGTCGATCGCGGCGACGCTCGGGAATCTTGTCCTCGGTCTCGGCCTCGCGGCCGCGGTCACGCGCGTCTACGGGAAACCTTACTCCAGGACAATCATCAACTTCGGCGAATCCTTCGCCGTAAAGGGAAAAATCGGAACGGCGCAGGAAAATTCAATCTTTAAGGCGAAATCGGTCTTCTTTTCGCTCGTGCGGCGCGAGGTTCGACTCATGAATCGCGAGCCCATGTACTTTTTAAACGGGCCATTCGTGATTCTTCTGCTGCCTGTAATCCTTGCGTTGACGCTTATCGCGCGCGGCAAGGAAATCGTCGACGCGCTTACGGCGCTCCGCTCTCAACTCGCGGGCTCTCTCGAATACCTCATACCCGCGGGGCTCGGCATGTTCCTTGCCACATCAACGAGCATCGCCTGCACTGCCTTTTCGCGCGACGCGAAATCCATGTACTTCCTAAAATCCTTGCCCATCGCGCACCGCGATCTCGTGGCGTCGAAACTGACCCACGCGCTTCTCTTCGCCGCGCTCGGTATCGCGCTCGGTACGCTGGGAGGAGCCATTCTTCTCGGCGATAGTCTCGGCGACACCCTGGTCGCTCTGCTTTTAGCGATTCTTGGAGCGGGGATGCTCAATATAGGCGCACTGACCCTCGATACGCTCTGGCCGAAGCTCGCTTGGGAAAACCCGATTTCGGCCCTCAAACAGAACCCCAATTCGATTATCGTGATCCTCAGCGCGATGGGGCTGATTGGGGGCATCATGGCGCTCGCGGCAACCGTGCCCTCCTCAAAATACTTTTTTGCTATTTTGTATGGCACGGTATTCGCGGCCGCGTGCGCGCTCTTGGGGCTGCTGCTTTTCAAGACCGGAGTACGAAAAGTGGGCCAAATGGAACCCTGAGCGGCCTCAGGCGCGCACGACCGAATTGGCGCACGTGCTTGGCCCCTCGCGCCCGTACGCTTTCGTTTGCATGCGCGCCCTCAAGCGATTCTCATTCGATCCGGTACTCCACCCAGCGCACTCTTCCCTGGAGAATGGCGCCGCGCACGCTGCGCTCCACCTGACTCAGCGTAGAGCGACCGCTCTTCACTTCGATAAATACAATCTCGTTCACCGCGCCCTGGTCCGCCCCGGCAAAGGCGACAAAATCCACCGGCTTGCCGATAAAGCGCGCGTCCGAAGGATTTACAGGGAAATCAGGCAACCAGGGCGCGATCTGCTCCGACACTTGCCCCGAGAGTGCCGCTCTCGATCGCTCCACCGCGTCTCTGCGCGCCATCTCTAAACGATCGCCCTCACTCAGCTCAGTCTCAAGCTGACCGCGTCGTCTGCCAGCCCGGTACGCGAGCGCGATACCTCCAAAAGCGACAATCAGCGCCACTATGAGAAACAAATAGAGCCAGAGCGGCTCCTGCGATCCCACACTGTTCATGCCGCAAGCATACGAGGCTTCAAGGAATAAAAACAGCCTGGATAATTATTTTCACGCACAAAATTGAAAATCGGCTCTATAATGTTTTTTCCAATAATTTGTCCCCGGAGAAAAACCAATGACCACCCTCTCTCAACAGCCCATGTACGTGACGCATCAGCGTCTTCTAACCTGGGTCTCAAGCATGGAAGCCCTGTGCAAGCCCGATTTTGTCTATTGGTGCGATGGCTCCGAGGAAGAGTACGACACGATCTGTCGATCGCTCGTCGCTTCTGGTACCTTCGTGCCGCTCAATCAAGAGAAGCGGCCTAATTCTTTCCTCGCGCGCTCCGATCCGAGCGATGTCGCCCGCGTCGAAGACCGCACCTTTATCTGCAGCCGGCGCAAAGTCGAGGCTGGTCCCACCAACAACTGGATGGACCCAAAGCAGATGAAGACGACACTGACAAGCCTCTTCGATGGATGCATGCGCGGCAGAACCATGTATGTCATTCCGTTCTCCATGGGGCCGATCGGTTCCCCCATGTCGTATATCGGCATCGAGATAAGCGACTCGGCCTATGTCGTGGCCAATATGCGCATCATGACGAGAATGGGAAAGAACGTGCTCAAGGCGCTCGGCGATCATGGCGAATTCGTGCCCTGCATGCACTCGGTTGGCATGCCGCTTGAGCGTGGGCAAAAAGATGTCCCCTGGCCCTGCAATCCAACGACAAAATATGTCGTTCACTTCCCAGAAAGCCGCGAAATCTGGTCGTACGGGTCGGGGTACGGCGGCAACGCGCTCCTCGGCAAAAAGTGCTTCGCGTTGAGAATCGCTTCGGTCATCGCGCGCGATCAGGGCTGGCTCGCCGAACACATGCTCATCCTCGGAGTGGAATCTCCCGAACACGAGAAGACGTATGTCGCGGCGGCCTTCCCGAGCGCCTGCGGCAAGACGAATTTCGCGATGCTCATACCGCCCAAAGCCTTCGATGGCTGGAAAATTACGACTATCGGCGACGATATCGCGTGGATTCGCCCCGGAAAGGATGGGCAGATGCGCGCCATCAACCCTGAATCCGGCTTTTTCGGCGTAGCGCCCGGCACCTCTGAAAAATCCAATCCCAATGCGATGGCCACCATCAGAGCCAACACGATTTTCACCAACTGCGCGCTGACCTCAGATGGCGACATCTGGTGGGAAGGAATGAGCAAGATCCCTCCTCCTGGACTCACCGACTGGCTTGGCAAGCCTTGGGACCCGAGCTCCGGAAAGCCCGCCGCGCACCCCAACGCCCGATTCACCGCTCCAATCCTCCAGTGCCCCTCAGTCGATCCCGATGTGGAGAACCTCGAGGGCGTCCCCCTCAAAGCCTTCATCTTCGGCGGCCGCAGAAGCACGGTGTACCCTCTTGTGTACCAATCCTTCAACTGGATTTACGGTGTGTACCTCGCGGCCACCCTCGGCTCGGAGACCACCGCGGCGTCGACAAGCGCGGTCGGCCACGTACGACGCGATCCATTCGCGATGCTTCCATTCTGTGGCTACAATATGGCATCATATTTCAACTACTGGTTGCGATTCGGCCGGTCGAACTGCAATCCGCCGCGCATTTTCGGCGTGAACTGGTTCAGGAAGAATGCCGATGGCAATTTCCTCTGGCCAGGTTTCGGAGAGAACATCCGCGTGCTCAAGTGGATCGTGGAGCGCGCGAACAACCATGGCAAGGCGATCGAGAGCCCTATTGGGTGGATGCCGCGTTACGAGGACATGAGCTGGGAAGGTCTCGATTTTTCCAAGGAGCGCTTCAACGAGCTCATGTCGGTCGACCGCGATCTCTGGAACAACGAGATTCTCTCGCATGAAGAACTATTCATGAAGCTCTACGACCGTCTGCCTAAAGAACTCATCTTCGTGCGCGAGTTGATGCTCTCAAGCTTGTGGCGCGCGCCTGAGCATTGGGAATTCGCGAGCGTAAATCCGAGCGCCTACGAGGAATGAGATCGGCCAGTCCTCATCATAAAGGGAGGAGGCAAAATGCGCATTTTTTACATTATTCTGCTGCTCGTGGTGGTCATAGCCGTGGCGGTATTCGCTGGACAGAACAGCACACCGATCACCGTTGCCTTTTTTGGGTTGACCGCACATGCATCTATGTCGGTTGTCCTCGTGATTACCTTCGCGGCCGGCATTCTGCTTGGGATGCTCCTGCTCCTGCCCTCAATCTGGAAACGCATGCGGGCCCTTTCGGTCCAAAAGAAAAAGACGCGAATTGTCGAACGCCAGTTGAAAGAGGTCGCGAATGGAACCGCGAATGACGCTGACAATAGCGAAGCGCCTGACTCGGCTACTGGAGCTGGCCAGACCCCCGCTCAAGCATCCACAGGGGACACTAGATGCGCCGACAGCGCAGATGCTGCCGCGCGCCAAGAACCACAGAAGCCTTCAAAAGGTTCATGCTAAAAAAAAGAGCCCGCGTACGCCGCGGGCCGCCAGCCTCAAGGCTGGATCTCTGATTTTTCCGATTATGCCACCGGTCGACTCGGCACTACTGTGTCGCGTGGCAGAATGAATCGTTACTTCTTCTCTTTTTCGTCTTTGGCTTTTTCTTCTTTCGTTTTTTCTTCTCTCGGGCACGTCGAGATCCCGAAGATCGTGTAGAGCGGGCAGAAGGAAATCGCGCTGGTCGCAAGGAAAACCACCGCTACAATGCCAAGGATCCAAGCCCATACACCTGTGACTACGCCCACAAGAATCAGAATGGCGAATAGAACCGCCGCCGTGAGTCGAATTGTCTTATCGGTTTTCCCCATGTTCTTTGTCATCTCAGTCCTCCCTCTACAGAAAACGTGAGCCTTTCTAATTAGGCTTCTATTGAAGCTCTTTTAAAAATCGTCAGACTTTTGAAGGAGCCTCAACTCTTTATGAAACAATATACTAAAATTGCACTAGCCTTCAAAACACGCATACCAGACAAAGCATTTCGCCTTCGATATACTGAGCGCGTATGGGATTTTTAGTGGCATCGCCTCAGGACATGCGGACAAAGGGCTTTCTTGCGGGCACGTTCGACGCCGTCATCGTGACCGGAGACGCCTATGTCGATCACGCGTCGTTCGGCGCGGCGGTGATCGGGCGGCTTCTCGAGCGGGAGGGCTATAGGGTGGCCATTCTCAGCAGGCCCGACCCCGACGACCCTGAGGTGTTCCGAATGTTCGGCGCGCCGAAGCTGGCGTTCCTCGTGACCGCGGGCGCGCTCGATTCGATGGTTTCCTCGTATACCGCGAATAAAAAGCCTCGGTCGGAGGATGACTTCGCGCCGGCTTCAAACCGCGCGCTCTGCATGCGAGCCGATGGCAGCATCGGGCCAGGAATCACCGCGCGCACCAACGCCCGTCCCGATCGCGCCACCATTGTCTATGCCAACCTTTGCCGGCGCGCTTTCAAGGGCGTCCCCATCATTCTCGGCGGTATCGAAGCCTCGCTGCGCAGACTCTCGCACTACGATTACTGGTCGGACACAGTGCGGCGAGCTCTCATTCTCGATGCCAAAGCCAATCTCCTCATTTATGGCATGGCGGAACGCCAGATACTGGAAACCATGCGCCGCCTGCGCGACGCCTCCCTCACCGGCGCGCTCGCAAACCTTCGGGGAATCCGAGGTACTGTGTGGGCGGTTCACGAGTCGAAGCTGAAGGAGGCATTAGGAGCGGCGCCCTTCAGTGCCGCGCGTGCCAGCGACGCGATCTCCGCCGTCGACAAGCCCGCCGCGGGCACCCCCGGCTCTTCCGCGAGCGAAGCAGTCCCTGATTTTCTCCCCTCATTCGAAGAAATCCAGCCCGACACCGAAGAGGGCCGCCGCGCCTTCGCAGAATCTTTCAGAACCCAGTACCGCAA
Source organism: bacterium (assembly GCA_021813065.1). Classification (GTDB taxonomy): domain Bacteria; phylum Spirochaetota; class Spirochaetia; order Treponematales; family Rectinemataceae; genus Rectinema. The sequence goes on along the minus strand of JAKALZ010000025.1, from coordinate 1,057 downwards.
CACCGATCCATGGTCCGCGAAACGCCTCATTGAAAAGTGCGGCGACCGCTATGTCATCCAGGAACCACCCGAATTCCCCCTCCCGCGCGAAGAGCTCGATCAAGTCTACGCCCTCCCGTTTCAGCGAGCCTGGCACCCCATGTACGACCCTTTTGGCGGCGTTCCCGCGCTCGCGGAAGTTAAATTCTCGCTTGTCTCATCGCGAGGATGCTTTGGGGGTTGCTCCTTCTGCTCCCTCACCTTCCATGAGGGCCGTGTCGTTACCTCGCGCAGCATCGAGTCGATCGTCGAAGAAGCGAAAGCGCTCACCCGTACACCCGATTTCAAGGGCTACATCCACGATGTCGGTGGCCCTACCGCCAATTTTCGAGGCCCCGCCTGCGCCAAAATGGCAACGCGCGGCGCCTGTGTCGACCGTAACTGCCTCGCGCCCAACCCCTGTCCCAACCTGAAGCCCAACCACAGCGAATACCTCGCGCTCCTGCGCCAGCTCCGCGCGCTGCCCGGTGTCAAACGCGTGTTTATCCGCTCGGGCATACGCTACGACTACCTCATGCTCGACCCGGACCGTCACTTCTTCCGCGACCTCGTCGAGCATCACATTTCAGGCCAGCTCAAGGTCGCGCCAGAGCATGTCTCCGCGCGAGTCCTCGAACTCATGGGCAAGCCTCCACTCGAAACCTTCGATCGTTTCGCGGAAGAATTTTTCCGCCTCAACCGCGAATCCGGCAAAAAACAGTTCCTCATCCCCTACTTCATCTCGGGGCACCCGGGCGCGACGCTCGAAGATGCCCTCGAACTCGCCCTCTACCTCAAGAAATTCGGCTTCGTCCCCGATCAGGTCCAGGATTTCTATCCCACGCCAGGAACTCTCTCCACCGCCATGTGGCGCACCGGGCTCAATCCTCTCGATGGCTCGCCGGTTCATATTCCGCGCAGCACAAGAGAGCGCTCGCTCCAGCGGGCCCTCCTTCAGTTCAATAAGCCAGAGAACCGCGCGCTGGTGCGCGAAGCGCTCACAGAGCTCGGCCGCGCCGATCTCATAGGGAGAGGAAAG
>JAKALZ010000300.1 GCA_021813065.1 bacterium | reverse complement strand
AGCGCCCATACGCTTCTTTTCGATTGAGATTGAGAAATTCCGCGATGTGTTCGCGCGACCACTCGATGTTTTTGCCCTGGGAGTAATCGTGCGTTTCCATGCGCCGTTTCGTGCGCTCAGCCGCGCCTTCCATTTTGCGCGTGCGCCAGTAGCTGTTGCGGTTGCGGGCGCGGATAATGTCGTCTCGAGAATAACCAGTAGCCTCCATCCAGAGGCGCGCAAGTTTGGCTTTCTCAGCCGGTCTCAGACGAGACTTGAGCGAATTCTCAACATATTCATCGGGCGAGGCCGATTCCAATATCAGCTTTTCAAACTTTTTCATACTATAAGTATAATAAAGACTTGCTAAAATTCAAGTAATTAGAGTTATTTCATCTCAATCGCGACGGAACGCGACCGCTTCCCACCCTTTTTTGCGCTCAGAGTAAGGTATTCGCGAAAAACCGCTGGGTCTCTGGCGCGCTGCTCGGTCGATCTGCGTACTCTCCGCGACGATGATAAGTGCTCCTCCTCGCTTCAGTGTGCGTTCGGCGAGAGGCCAATACCGGCTTGAGGTATCGAAGCGGGGAATATCTTCGAGAAAGAGCATGGCCGCGTCTACGCTGTGCGGTTCGAGCTTGTACAGAGGCGCCGATTCACCTTCGGAAGAAACGTTTTTAGGATAAAATGGCGGCTCGAGACTAAGAACAACCTTTATCGGGCGCCCGTTCGGCCTTCCACGCTCCAGGTTATGGCTCGACGCGGCGAGCGCGAGCGCATCGTGGGAGTGAAGGACGATCTCATCCGGTCCGAGCGCGCTGCGCATCCAGAGTGCCGCGATGCCTACGCCCGGCTCGATCACGAGTGCCCTGCGCACAAGCTGTCCAGCGAGTGCCTTGCGCGCGAGTTCAAGCGCGCAGACAGTCGCATACGAAGGCTCATCGAACTCAGGAAGGCCCTGAACGCCCTCCCACGCGAGGGGGGCGTTGGCAATGGAGCGTGCGACATGCGATCGCAGGTAGCGAGAAAGCCAGAGCCGCGCCTCGATATCGGATGCGGTGGCGTTTCGCGCGCTTTGATTTGACGCGCGGGCAGCGCGGGCAACAGTCGAGGGCGCGCGCGCCACACATACCATGTGGTTTTTCGTCGAGACTGCGCTCGCCACAGTGAAACCCGCGGACGCGCACCACGCGCGCGCGCGCTCAGCGAGCGGCGTCACAATGACAAAAGCGAAGGTCCCCCCTGGATTGAGAAGAGACTCCCGCACGAAGGCAAAATAATGCTCGAGGAGCTTCGGCCCTGCTTTCGCGGGCAAATTCGACACGACCGCGTCGTAAGGACCGCGAGGATCGGGCTCGCCGAGAGCGCCAGGTTCCGCGATGAGAGAGCCCGCGACTCTGGTTACGCACTTCACTTTCGCGAATGTGCGCGTGCGGCAGGCTGAGAGCTCTTCACCGTCGAGCCCGAAAAGGCGTACGCCGAGACCGTTCCTGGCCGCGTTTCGCGCGGAAAAGGCGACCGCGCGGAAATCTCGGTCGCGCATCACTACGTCCATCTCGGGGCAGGACGCGGCGAGACTCACCCCGATGATGCCGGTGCCGCAGCCCGCATCGAGTAGCCGTTTCGCGCCGGTGACCTCCGCGTCGGCGGCGATCTCTTTGAGGAGTAAACGCGTTCCCGCGTCGATGTCGTAGGACGAAAAGAGGGCGTGCGATAGATCGAATTTAAGCCGCGCGCCCCTGTAGGCAAATTCGACAGTTTTATTGACGAGTGGATCGAGGGGACATCCCTGATCCTCGACCTCAGTTATTGACACGCTCGACGTACTCGTTTGTCTCCGTGTTGATGAGTATCTTCTCGCCCTGCTTGATGAAGAGGGGCACGCGCACCACGAGGCCGGTTTCGGTCGTCACGGGTTTAGTGGCGCCGGAGACAGTGTCGCCGCGCACGTAGTTCTCGCTCTCGACGACGGTGAAGATCATCTTGTAGGGAATCTTGATATCGATGGGCTCATTTTCCCACATGACAAGGGTAAAGGTTTCGCCCTCTTTGAGGTAGGGGCCTTTGTCTTCGTGCGCGGCGATGGTAACACCAAACTGCTCGAAGGTCTCATTGTTCATGAACATGTAGTTTTCGCCGTCGGAGTATTGGTACTGGCAGTCCACCAAGTCGACCTGCGCATCTTCGACGGAATCCGCCGTCTTGATCGTCTGCATGATCACGTTGCCGTTCTTGAGATTCTTGGCACGCACGCGCGCAAAGGCGGACCCTTTGCCGGGGCTCACGAATTCACGCTCGACTACGATGTGCGGCGTTCCGTTGATAAGCAGGCACGTTCCGATTCCGATATCTCCACCACGAACCATACATTGTTCCTCGATAAATAAAGAATTGAGTCGCGCTATACTAGCGCGGAACAAGGTTGAGTGTAAAGACTGAAGGGTTTTCGGACCTCGGCGCTCGGCGCGATGCCCCGTCGCGGTCTGAGCTTCGCAGTGCCTCCCGCCCCCGGCAGAGTTCGCCGAAACTTCTCAGGAGAAAAATGTCTCGAAGGGAAAGAGCGTCACCTCGTCGATCCGCTTTTTGCCGAGCAGCACCATCATGAGGCGCTCAAAGCCGATCGCGACGCCCGAACAGGGCGGAAAATGCTCAAAGACTGAAGCGTAGCCACTGTCGACCGCATGCGGCACGAGCGCCTCAGACTTCTTCGCCGACTGCGAGCGAAAGTAGGCGCGCACGGCTCGCGGGTCGGCCATCTCGGTGAAGCAGTTGGCGATCTCGATGCCGTCAGTGTAGAGCTCCCAGCGCTCCTTGTAAGGTGTGCCGGGAATATCCGCCGCGAGGCACTCCACACCGGCAGGGTACTGGTCCAGCACGAGCGGCCGATCCCTAGGGAGCGCGGGCTCGACGAGGCTCAAGAAGAGAATATTGAAGGCGTCTTCCCAGGCAGCGTTTTTTGG
>JAKALZ010000024.1:9810-13055 GCA_021813065.1 bacterium | reverse complement strand
TTGCGCGCGGGCATCACGGGGAAAGAGAAAGAGAGACTCATCGCGAGCGGGCTTCTGGATGAGAAACCGAGCTACGTGTTTCCGATAGGCACATTGACCGAGAAGAAACAGGAGCTTGCGAAAAAATATCCTCAGATTACGATATCAGACGCGTGGGGCGCGATTCCTTTCACGCTTCTCAACACCCTCCCTTCGGACGAAGCCGCGACGCTGCGGTACGGCGATAGCGCGATCATAGGCCACTATGCGCTCCTCTTGTTGATCATTCTCGCTTCCGTGCTCGCGACGACCTTTGTGATGACCTGGTACACGAACTACATTGGCACTTTGATCATGAAAGATATGCGCCTCGAACTTTACCACCATGTAATCGAACAGTCGCTCTCCTATCTGTCAAGACAGCCCGTGGGGCGACTTGTCACGAGACTTACAAGCGACATCGAGGTGATCAGTCAATTCTTCACCGATGTGCTGAGCGCCTTTATCAAAGACGCGACAATCATGGTCGGCGCCCTCGCGGTGCTCTTTGTACTAAACTGGAAGCTTGGGCTCGTTGTATTCGCGACAGTGCCCTTCATATTCGCCGCCTCCGCGATCGCGCGGGTCAAGGCGCGCGACGCCTTTCGCAATCAGCGGCTGTGGACAAGCAAGGTGAATTCCTTCCTCGCCGAGCACATTTCCGGCATCGATATCGTCAAACTCTTCGTGCAGGAGAAGCGCGTCAGCCGCGATTTTGGCCAGAACAACAAACAGCTTTTGAAAGCCAATATCGCCGAAATGTACGTGTATGCCACTTTCAGGCCCTTCGTTGACTTCATGTCTACGCTGACCACAGCCCTCGCCATTCTCGCGGGCGCGATGCTCTTCTTGAAATTGACAATCTCGATTGGAACGCTCATCGCGTTCATCAACCTTATCGCGATGTTCTACTCGCCTATCAAGGATCTGTCTGAAAAGTACATTCTGTTGCAGAGCGCCATGGCGAGCGGAGAGCGCGTGTTCGGACTCCTCGATATTGAGGATCGTCTACCGGACCAGTTGCCTGGCTTCGTCGGAGCGAGTGCCCCGGAAGCCATCCGCGGGCACATTCAGCTCGACAATGTATGGTTTGCGTACAAAACCGATGAGTGGGTGCTCAAGGACATCTCATTCAGCGTCAATCCTGGCGAGAAAGTCGCGATTGTGGGCTATACGGGCGCGGGAAAATCGACGATCGCAAACCTCTTGGCGCGCTTCTGGGACATTCAGAAGGGAGCCATCAGCATCGATGGTGTCCCTATCGGTCAATATCCACTGAGGCGCATACGAAAATTCATTCAGCCTGTTCCACAGGACGTCTTTCTTTTTCAAGGAAGCATTCGAGAAAACATTGCGCTTGGCCTCGACCTGCCGCGCGAAAAGATCGAACAGGCCGCCAAGGCCGTCTACGCCCACGATTTTATCATCGCAATGCCCGAAGGCTACGATTCAGTGCTCTCCGAAGGAGGCCTGAACCTCTCTCTCGGCCAGCGACAGCTCATCTCCTTCGCGCGCGTGCTCGCCCACGAACCTTCGATCATTATCCTCGATGAGGCAACGAGTTCAATCGATACCGAGACTGAACGAATGCTACAGAAGGGCATTGAGGGGCTCTTGCGAGGACACACGAGCATTGTGATCGCGCACCGGCTATCGACCATACGGGACGCGGACAGGATCATCGTGCTCGGGCAGGGCCATGTGGTCGAGAGCGGTACACACGACGAGCTGATATCGAAACGCGGCGTATACTGGAATCTCTACCGTCTCCAGAATAAAGATATGGAATGAGCAATGCTGTTTGAGCCTATTTCCGAACCCTTCATCATCGAGGAGCGCAGAGGCGTTATCGCGGTGTTTAAGCCTCGGGGGTGGCACTCCGTAGCGCTCCCCTGTGGGCAGAGTCAAACTGGCAAATCGATGGTGGATTGGATCATAACGCGCGCGCGCGAACTGCCATCTAGCGAACTCGCCCAATCTATCGATACTTTTAAGTCGATGGCGATGCGCGAGAAGGACCAGCAAGCCTCTTTGCCTCCTCGGCCGGCACGCGCGCGCGACCGCTTTGCCTCCGAGCTTGGCATGCTCTATCGGCTCGATTTCGAGACCTCGGGGATAATGCTGTTTGCGCTTACGAGGTCTGGATTCGAGCGCATGAAACGCGCACAGGAGCGCTTTGAACTCGAAAAGCGTTATGTGGTGATATGCTCTGAGTCGACCGTAGGGGTGCCAGGGTCTCTGCCAGTTTCGCGGGCAAGCGAGCGCGCCGCGTTCCTAGAGGACATCCGCGAGGGAAGAGGAGGGCGGGTAGAGAGCTATTTTCGGGGATATGGGGAGCGCGGCGCGCGCGTCGCCTGCATCGCGCCTGAATTTTTTCAAAAAATGCACAAGAAGACCACGAAAATTATCTATACGACACGCTTTCCGAGAGGTACGCACCTCAGTGCTGCCGAGGCGGCGCGGCTCATGCCAGAAAACGTCTCTGCGTCATCGCCACCTGGGCCAATCGTTCTGGAGGCTCAGCTCCGCAAAGGATTCCGTCACCAGATACGCGCGCATTGCGCCTGGATGGGGCTTCCTATCGCGGGCGATCCACTCTATGGTGGCGCGACGGGCGAGAGGCTCTTGCTCGAGGCGTACGAAGTCGCGCTGATGGATGAGGAGCGGATCGTCGATAAGTGGATGCTTCATGCCGGAATTGAAGCGTTGCAAGGCGAGGAAAGCAGCCTCTCATGAGCGCGAAGCACCTCGAATTTTGATTTTTCTCGGCATTCTACGTGCGGTCCTCGCGCCCTGCTCAGCCTCAAATCCGCCGGTGATATGAAGTTTGATCCACGCACTTCCAGCGTATGCTCGCGTCCGCTGTCTGCCCATTCCCAAAGTAAAATTTGTGTGGTAAACTAAATCACGCTCTATAAGAACGATCCACATTCACACACAAAGAGGTTTAACATGGCATACAAGGTTACCGACGCGTGCACCAATTGTGGCTCCTGCGAAAGCGAGTGCCCGGTGAGCGCGATCAGCGAAAAGGATAATGCTCGCTGGATAGATCCGGATGTTTGCATCGATTGCGGCGCCTGCGCGTCTGTCTGCCCGACTGAGGCCATTATCGCTGGTTGATATCAACGCATACAAAAAACAGTCCCGCGACCGTGGGGCTGTTTTTTTTGTATGAACGATGTGGCAGGCGCGCCCTTAGGTTACTGTAGGGTCGCGCACTCTCG
>JAKALZ010000024.1:0-9800 GCA_021813065.1 bacterium | reverse complement strand
TGGGCGAGCCTATCTCCTGAAGTTCATAGCCGACACGCACGGTCGGTTTATTTACATGAATGATCCGGGTGAGGTCGATCGGCGTGGCGATGATCACGGTGTCGCATTCTGTGGCATTGATCGTGTGCTCGAGGTCCTGTATCTGCCGCTCACTGTAGCCCATCGCGGGCAAAAGCGTGCCAATATCCGGGTATGTGGCGAAGGTCTGCGAAAGCTCTCCTCTGAGATATGGCCGAGGGTCGACGATTCGCGCGGCCTGAAACCTTTCCGCGGCGACAATTCCCGCGCCGAGCTTCATCATACCGTGCGTGAGCGTTGGCCCATCCTCGACGCAGAGTACGCGCTTTCCACGAATTCTCTCTGGATGATCAACCGATATGGGACTCGCCGCGTCGATGACAATTGCCCTCGGGTTGACCTTCGCGATATTATCCCGGACAGTCTGAATTTGTTCTGGCGATGCTGAATCGATTTTGTTGATGATCACGACCTGCGCTGTCCGGAGATTCACTTCACCGGGGTAGAAGGAGACTTCATTCCCCGCCCTCAGGGGGTCCGTCACGGTGATCTGGAGATCGGGGACATAGAAGCAAAAATCATTGTTGCCACCATCCCAGAGAATTACGTCGGCTTCCTTCTCAGCCTCCGCGAGAATCGCGCCATAATCGACACCGGAATAGATCACATTGCCGCGTGCGATGTGCGGTTCATATTCTTCCATCTCTTCGATCGTGCAGTGGTAGCGCGCGAGATCCGCGATCTCGGCATAGCGCTGCACGCGCTGCGCCATAAGGTCGCCATAGGGCATGGGATGGCGGATCGCCACGACTTTCAATCCGCGCTTCATAAGCATCTGAACGATTTTGCGCGATGTCTGGCTCTTACCTGAACCTGTTCGTACCGCACAGACCGATACGAGGGGCTTTTGGGACCGAATCTGGGTGTCCTTGGGTCCGAGAAGACAGAAAGATGCGCCTGCGGCGTTGACTATAGCGGAGAGTTTCATCACATGGGCGTAGGGGACATCCGAGTATGAGAAAACGCACTCATCGACGTTGAACCGCTCTATGAGCTCAGGAAGCTCGTTTTCAGGGTAAATGGGGATGCCGTCCGGATAGCGCGGACCCGCTAATTGCGCAGGGTACTTTCTGCCGTCGATATTAGGAATCTGAGCGGCGGTAAAAGCCACGACCTCCGAGGATTCATCGTTTCGAAACCGAGTGTTGAAATTGTGGAAATCTCTTCCGGCCGCGCCTATGATGATGATCCTTCTTATCTTCATATTGGCTCCTTAGCTATATTTTCATTCGAAGCTTGGGCGTAGTCAACATGGAGAATAAAAATAATTTTTTGCAATATAAGTATTAAAATGAATAATGATACATTCGAACCGCGCAAAACCCGATTAGATTTGCAGAAATTCGCCGCTTGATGCTCATACATATACAATCGCGCGCGCTTTTCGCGCGGTAAAGACATTTTACGTCGTTTACGACATACTCAAGCTCCATGAACAATGTGAGGATCGATAGCGAAATAGGTCAACTCAAGAGCGTCATCATTCATAATCCCGGGCCAGAAATTGAAGCTATGACGCCCCGAGAAGCTGAACGAGACCTCTATAACGACATTATTCCGCTCTCTTCAGTTCAACATGAATACAAAAACTTACAGTCATTTCTCAATCTTGTTGCGGAGACCCATGAGCTTGTTGATCTCTTGGAAGCGTGTCTCACCACTGAGGAGCATCGCCGTCTCTTTCTCACCGAGTATAGCGAGATCAATCCAATCGCCCAGGTCATCGACGAGCTGATGATCCTCTCCGCGCGGGAGTTGGCACACGCTGTGCTTACCGGAATTCTCGCTCCACAAAGAAGCCTCGCACATTTTTCCAACGCGCACAGTTTCATTTCGAATCCGCTACCCAACGCGTACTTCATGAGAGATAGTCTCGCGATTATCGGATCCAGGGTTGTTTCCGCGGCCTTCACCTTCGATGTGCGAATGGCTGAGGCCTACATCACGCGTTTTATTTTCAAGCACCATCCTGCGTTCCAAAATGACGGTCTCTTGATTGATGGGCCAAAGGAGAGAAACAGGCTTGTTACGATAGAAGGCGGTGATATCCATGTGCTTGCGCCCAATTTGTTCGCGATTGGCATCTCCGAGCGCACGAGCGCCTTCGCGGTGGATCGTTTAGCGAGGCGAATCGCCGAAATCACGGAAGTCCCCGCGACAATACTCGCCGTGGATCTCCCAAAAGAGCGGGCCACAATACACCTCGACATGGTTTTCACGATGATCGACAGAGATGCCGCGCTCGCGTACAAGCCTGTCCTTTTTGGATCGAGTCGCGCATCGGTGTACAGACTTGAAATTTCAGCACACCGCGAAATTCAGTACCGCGAAGAGGATTCGTTATTCGCGGCGCTTCAGCGTGTGGGAATAGATCTAGAGCCGATTTTTTGCGGTGGCGGACATCCGGTATATCAGGAGCGAGAGCAATGGCTCTCAGGTGCCAACTCGTTCGCGTTCGCGCCAGGAAAGATCCTCATGTATTCCTGCAATGTGCACACGCTCGACGCGCTCTCAGAGAAAGGATTCTCTGTGGTACCCGCGCAGGAATTCCTGGAGGGGCGGGCCTTAACAGAAAGCTTCAAGAAGCTTGCGGTGGCTTTCGATGGCATCGAGCTCGCGCGAGGAGGCGGTGGCGCCCGCTGCATGACACTTCCTGTCGGGCGCCTCAGCCTCTAATTGCGTCGCGGTCAGCGGATCAGCTGCAGCCTGTGGTCGATCCGCAGGTTTCGCACTTCAAACAGGTTCCGTTCCTCACAAGTGTGAGGTTGCCGCAGACAGGGCAGGGGTCTCCCTCGTAGCCCTTCTGCCGCGCGGTCCGTATCGCCTGCACGGCCTGATCTCTGATCTGCGCGGGTCTGCGCTCGGCCCCAGAGGTTTCCTTCTTCGCGAGTTTTTGCCGTCTTCCACTCTCGAATGCGTCGGTACCCTTATCAGAGAAGTTTTGCATCGATGTGGCAATAAGATCCTCTGGTTTTACTTGTCCGAGATCGTAGCGCTGAAGGTAGGAGATGGCCAAATCTCGGAAGATGTAATCTAGCACGCTCGTGGACATTTTGAGGTAGTCGTGGCCATTCACCATGCCGTTCGGTTCAAATCGAGTGAAAGTGAAAGCCTCAACGTACTCTTCGAGAGGAACTCCATACTGCAGACCGAGCGATACCGCGATGGCGAATGAATTGAGTATGCTTCGGAAAGCCGCGCCCTCTTTGTGCATGTCGAGGAAAATTTCGCCGAGCGTGCCATCCTCGTAATCGCCGGTTCTGAGGAAAATGGAGTGGCCGCCTATCTTAGCTTTTTGCGTGTATCCCTTGCGGCGATTGGGTAGGGCGCGGCGAACGCTGCGCGGCGCCGAGGGCAGACCAGGGAGTTCGGGTTCTGACGCTGATGCTGAGGACTTTTCGGTGACCGGGCGCTTTTCTTGCTCGTCGTGCGTTTCTTCTTCAGATTCCTGTTCTGACTCGGCTCCAGTTTGAAGCGCGACGATGGAATCCGCGATGAGGTCGGATCCTGGCGCGAGCGCGGCGAGCGGCTGGGAAAGCTTGGATCCATCTCGGTAAAGGGCGATAGATTTAAGCATCGATTTCCACGCGAGCATATACGCGCCCTTCACGTCGTCGATGCTGACGTTGTTCGGCATGTTGATGGTTTTGGAGATGGCGCCAGTGATGAAGGGCTGCACGGCTGCCATCATCGCGATGTGAGCCTGCCACGAGATGCTTCGTTTGCCTTTCTTCCCGGAAGGAGTCGCCGTGTCGAAAACCGCGAGATGGTCCGCGCTCAAGTGCGGGCTGCCTTCGAGACCCATCGTTCCGCAGGCGAAGAGTTCAGATGCCTCAATTTCTTTTTCGCTGAAACCGAGTCGCGTGAGCAGGCTGAAACCTGGCGACTGCGCTTCTTCCTGTGAAATATCGAGGGCATTGAGCGCCTCTTTTCCTATGACATAGCTTGAGAAGCAGCTTTCAAGGCTGATTGCGTTCTTGAGCGCATGTTCAGCGCTCTGGAGCGCTTTCTTCGACAGGCCCTTTTCGAGAAGCGCTGCCCTCGAGATACCTGGGGCCCCCTCGAGCGTGCCACGCCCGAGCGCGTACTTGATGATTTCATCGATGTGCGCTTCCGAGTAGCCGAGCGCCTTGAGCGCGGGCGGAACGGAGGTGTTGATGATCTTGAAGTAGCCGCCACCCGCGAGCTTCTTGAACTTCACGAGCGCGAAATCAGGCTCAATCCCGGTGGTATCGCAGTCCATGAGGAGTCCAATGGTGCCAGTCGGGGCTATGGCGCTTACCTGCGCGTTTCTAAATCCGAATGTATTTCCGAGATTGAGTGCTTCGTCCCAACATTCCCGCGCGGCATTGGCGAGGTTCTCCGGGCAGAGGAGGGGGTCGAGGCCGAAGGGGAGGACTGTCAGCGCCTCATACTCTTCGGCGCTGGCATTGTAGGCCGCGCGACGATGATTGCGTATCACGCGTAGCATGTGTTCGCTGTTGGCTTCGTAGCGCGCGAAGGTGCCGAATTCTTTCGCCATGCGCGCGGACTGCGCGTATGCTTCACCCGAAAGGATGGCCGAGAGCGCAGCAGCCACTGCGCGCCCCTTGTCCGAATCGTAGGGCAAGCCCATCACCATGAGGAGGCTGCCTACATTCGCGTATCCCAGCCCGAGCGTTCGGTAATCATAGCTTCTCCTGGCGATTTCCTTCGAGGGGAACTGAGCCATGACGACAGAGATCTCGAGCACCATCGTCCAGAGGCGGATCGCGTGCCGATAGGAGGCTTCATCAAATTTCCTGCTATGCTCGTCGTAGAATGAGAGAAGGTTGAGTGACGCGAGGTTACAGGCGGTATCGTCGAGGAACATGTACTCGGAGCAAGGGTTTGAGCCTCGTATTTCTCCGTCCGCGGGACAGGTGTGCCACTCATTCACGGTGGAGTGGAATTGGAGACCGGGATCGGCGCAGAGCCACGCGGATTCAGCAATTTCGTTCCAGAGCTCTCGAGCTTGAGTCTTCTTGAACGGTTTTTGTGTCGTTCTGCCGATCAACTCCCAGTCGAGGTCGTCGATGACTGCCTGCATAAAATCGTTGCTGACCCTTACCGAATTGTTGGAGGATTGCCCAGATACCGTGTTGTAAGCCTCCGATTCCCATGCTGTATTATAAAGTGGCAAACGGGGTGCTCTCTTGGTCTGAGAGTGATAGGTAAGCACCTGGTGGATCCACGAGGAAGGCACGCCTGAATCGAGCGCGAGCTTTACTATCTGCCTCAATTTCGCGTTGTGATTGAGAAGATAGCTCTGTTCGCTATCGCTGCCCGCCTCATCTATGGCGGCGATCATAGCCTGAGCGTAGTGATTCAATAATCCGCTTCCGGCCGCGAGACAAGCGACTTTGTACTCTTCTTCTGTCTTCCAGCGAACGAATTCCGTGATGTCGGGATGATCAGCGTCGAGAATCACCATCTTAGCGGCGCGTCTGGTGGTGCCACCAGACTTGATCGCGCCGGCAGATCGGTCGGCGATTTTTAAAAACGAGAGCAGCCCCGATGATACTCCGCCACCCGAGAGTCGTTCGTTCGCGCCTCTCAGCCTGGAGAAATTCGACCCCGTGCCAGAACCATACTTAAAGAGCCTCGCTTCCCTTGTCACGAGGTCCATGATCCCGCCTTCGTTGACGAGATCATCGTTCACATCGAGAATGAAGCACGCGTGGGGTTGAGGCCGTTGGTAGGCGGATTCGGATTTTACGATTTCGTTGGTGTGCGGATCGACAAAATAGTGTCCCTGGGCTGGCCCTTCAATGCCATACACCGCGAAGAGTCCAGTGTTGAACCATTGTGGACTGTTTGGCGCGGCGATTTGATGCGCGAGCATGTAGCAGAGCTCATCGTAGAATGCCTTTTCATCTTCCTCAGAATCAAAATAGCCAGCGTCTTTCCCCCAGAGCAACCACGTGTACGCAAGGCGGTGAAAAACCTGGCGCGCGTCGTGTTCAGATCCATCTTCCGGATACGCGTCCGCGAGCGCGGACTGCGAGGCCGGAACGTATTTCAACCAATCGTGGGCCCTGTCGTTGGGAACACCTGCTTTTCTATAATATTTCTGAGCAAGAATATCGCTTGCGATGGGGCTCCAAAATGAGGGAACAATGACAGAGTCCATCGAAAACACCGCAGTGCCATTGGGGTTCCGAATTTCACTCGTGCGTTTTTCCCAGGTTATACCTTCATAGGGGCCATTCCCTGACCTTGTAAATAATCGCTTTACATTCATGCAATCCTCCCAAAATCATCATCGACACTATCTATATTAGTGCTTGCACGCAACAATACAATATATAGTGGTAGTCTTCGTAGACTTATATAGCGCATCTTCGAGAAGGGCGCAAGGCCTAATTGAGCAAAATATGAAAAAGCCAAGCCTCGGGGTGACAGCTTTCTGAATCCTTGCTATTGTTGGGACAAAAGATTCCATTAGGAATCCCAAAAGGAATAGATGTCTGCTATTCTTGTGAGATTTTTGCGGCAGCGGTTGTTTTTCCTCATGCTGATGCTCACGCTGACACTCATGTCCCCACATGTGATCTACGCGGCCGATGAAAAGAAGGCGGCGGATGTCAGCGCCACCTCGCTCGCCACTTTGTTGGGAGCCTCCCTTGAGTATGATCCACTCACGCGCATCGGCACCTTTACCAAAAATGGCCAGAGCGCTCGATTTGGCGCTGATATCCCCTATGTCCTTCTCGATTGGAACATCGTCAAGAGCGTGCCTGCGCCGTACGAAGGGCAGGAGACTGTGCTCGTAAAAAAGGAATTTGCCGACACGCTCAAGGATTTTTATGCGCCGAAAACGAATCTCTCGACGAAATATTCCGTGAAGGCGATTGTGATTGATCCTGGGCATGGCGGCAAGGATCCGGGGGCCATTGGTGAATTTGAAGGTTTCAAGCTGCAAGAGAAGGATGTAAATCTCGCCATCGCCCACCGTCTCACTGACTTGCTGCGTATCCGTTATCCCGAGAGGACTATTTTGCTGACGCGCACGGGCGACACCTACCCAAGCCTCGAAGACCGCGTCGACATGGCGAACAACATAAAACTCGGAGCGACTGACGCCGTCATATATATTTCCATTCACTCGAACGCCTCATTCAACAAGAATACGCGCGGATATGAAGTATGGTACCTGAATCCCAACTATCGCAGAACTGTCGTGGACGAAAAGACAGCAGAGGAAAAGGGCCATGACATCGCGCCTATCATCAACACGATGCTGGAAGAGGAGTTCACCACCGAGAGCGTCATTCTCGCGCAAAAAGTGTATCAGCGTTTGGGAACCATGATCGGCGACAAGAGTCCGGAGCGAGGCATACGCGCGGAAGAGTGGTTTGTCGTGAGAAACGCAAAGATGCCCTCAATATTAATCGAAGTTGGCTTTGTGACCAATAAGGAGGAGGCCCAGCTCCTCACGCAATCTCCTTACTTGAGACGAATAGCCGATGCCATATACAATGGAGTCTGTGATTTCATAGAGCACTTTGAGCAATAGCATGGGTGACACGAAGAATCAGAAACATAGAGAGCGCTATATCATAGCGGCCCTCATCATCGCGGGTATCGCGTTTGTCCTTTTGAGCCGGCCAGGGCTTCAGTATAGTGGCATGAAGCTGTATTTCCCCAAGCGAGACAGCCAGACGCTCGCGGTCGAGCGTCGCGCCATCGCTCCAATCGGTTCTCTGGAAGAAAAAGCGACCGAAGTCGTGCATGAACTTCTTCTCGGACCCATATCGAGAAATATGCAACCCATAGTGCACTCCGATATCGTGCTCGAGCGTGTAGTTTCAGGTAACAACGCGATCTTCTTGGACTTCTCCTCAGAAGATATCGCGAGTTTCTCACCTGAATATTCGGCGTTTAAACGTGCGATCGACGAGAGTCTCCGAGCCACCATTCCTGGCAGCTACCGCGTCTATCTCTATATCAATAGCATACCCTCTCGCTAAAAGCTGCGCTGCCGAATCAATTCTCAAACTTGCGAGGAGTTTGTTTGTCAATTTCAAACAAACATGCTACCTTTAGTTTTATGAGCGACATCGAGAGCATACCTGATAAAGCGCTGCTTGCGGAGCTGTATTCAAAAAACAGAGTGAATTATGAAGAAGCCTTGATCAAGGTGCTTCGAGAAATCTCAAAATTGCTCCAGCGCGAAGGCATTCATCCTACCTTCAAGAGCCGTGTGAAAGATTTTGAGTCGTTTTTCGCGAAAAAGATTAAACTATTAAAGAACGCGTGGGATGCTCACGCACAACCGCTCCCTGTGAACGATGTGCTCGCCATGCGAATCATCTGTCCATTCTTGAGAGATCTCGACGAAGTCGAATCCTTGATATCGCGGCACTACGAAGTGATTGAAATTGAACGCAAAGGCCAGGATCGCTCGTTTAAAGAATTTGGATACGAGTCGATTCATGTGCTGATCAGCATACCCGAGGAGATATTGCCGCTCTGCGAGGGGCTTGAGCGCAATGTCATCGAGATTCAGCTCAGAACCATACTTCAAGAAGCCTGGGCGGAAGTGGAGCATGAGCTCGTGTACAAAGCGGAATTCACGCCGTTCGACGAGCCTCTTAAACGAAAGCTCGCCGCGCTCAACGCGACACTCACGCTCTCGGACATCATTTTTCAAGAAATCCTCGACTATCAGAAAAAATTGAACGACGCGCTCAAGAAGAGGCGCGAAGCCTTCTACGGAAAGATTGAACAGGCGAGCTCGATCGCGTTCGGCATATCCGGGGAGCTCGAGGACAGCCTGCCATTGCCGGTACGATCGAAACATGGCTCGACAAAAGCGTCGGGCACTCAGCCCTCTGACGCTGTCCAGAATAAGTGGTCCAATCTCGATATCGACACCCTTCTGCTTTCCGCACTCGATGCGCACAACGGCTCCGATTTTGAAAACGCGATATCGATCTATTCAGAAATACTCTCAAGAAAACCGGAATCGACCATATCCGCGGTTGTCTATAAGCACCGAGGAATGGCCTATTTTGCCCAATCGAAATACGCGAGCGCATTGGCGGACTTTACAAGCTGTCTGGTGCTCGACCCTGAATGCTACAAAGCGCTGTATTACCGAGGAGTCGTTAAGAGCATTCAAGAAGAGCTCAGACAAGCGATAGATGATTTTACGAAGGCTCTTGAGATTCATCCCTACCACTTCTTTTCGCGTTATAGGAGAGCGCTGTGCTGGTGGCAGCTTGGAGATTACGTCCAGGCCCATACGGACTGCGAAATCGCGCTCCGCATCAAGCCCGACAACAAGCTCGCGCTCGAACTTCAAAAGAAAATCTCGGAGCACATCGCCAAAGAAGAGATTTAGCTGCTCGAAATTCTGGAATATATTGACAGCTCGATTAAATTCTGATACGTTCACTGCCGTCTGCTACGGAAAATCGCAGAGATTTTCTCATGGACACCAATCAAGGTCCCCATCGTCTAGCGGTTAGGACAGCGGGTTTTCAACCCGCCAACAGGGGTTCGATTCCCCTTGGGGATAGGAGCTGCTCTTGTGAAGGGCAGCTTTTTTTATTTTACGCATGGCGCGCATGAGCCGTTCATGGTAGTATCAAAAATATAGAGATTCTTTCAAAAGTCGGACGAGTTTTGAAAGAATAACTTTGTAGTGCGGCATTTGCGCACGATTTCAACGAAAACGGAGCAAATGCAAAGCCAAT
>JAKALZ010000299.1 GCA_021813065.1 bacterium | reverse complement strand
CGCTCCGGAACCGAAGCCCGGAGCTGGTCAGCTTGCTTCTCCGAGCGCATGTCAGCCCAGATGATCGCGGGGCGCAGCGGAATTCCCTGGCGGTCGACCGGCAGGCAGCCCATCATCTGACCGGAGAAGCTGACGCAGGCGATGTCGGAGTTTCGCACATTCGCGGCGGACAACAGCGCGCGCGTCGATTGGATCACGGCGTTCCACCACGAATTCGCGTCCTGCTCCACCACACCTGCTGTCCCTATGTACGTCGGGTACTCGAAGGTGGAAGCCGCGACAAGCGCTCCGCGCTCATCGTACAAGGTCGCCTTGTTTCCGCTCGTCCCCAGATCGTGCGCGATAATATACTGCATAGAGGAATCCTTTCCGCCGCTTACTTCTGGTGCGCCTTCCTGTATTGGTCAATGTATACCGCCGCGACAATGATAACACCGTTGACAATCTGCAGGATGAAAGGATCGATGCCGAGCAGGTTGCCGCCGTTTCTCAGCGTCGCGATGATGAACGCGCCCATGACCGTGCCGAGGATCGTGCCCTCGGCGCCCGAAAGGCTCGCGCCGCCGATGACGCAGGACGCGATGGCGTCCATTTCATATCCCTGGCCTCCTGTGGGAATGCCGTTCGCGAGGCGGCTCGTCATGAGAATGCCCGCGATGCCCGCCATCAGGCCCGACATCCCATAGATCATGTAGGTGGTCAAACGGATGTTGATACCCGAGAGCCGCGCGACCTCGATGTTGCTGCCGATCGTGTACACATTCCTGCCAAAGGGCGTGCGCCTGGTCAAGAAAATGCTGAAGAGAATCAAGAGGAGCCACACGAGGAAGAGCGAAGGAAATCCGAGCACCGAGGCTTGCGCAAAGTCCAGGAAGGACCTCGGCAGCCCCGCGATCATCCTCGCGCCCGAAATGAGCATAATCGCGCCGCGAATAATCGCCATCGAGCCAAGCGTGGCGATAAAGGGAGGAATGCGGCCGTCAAAGACCATAAACCCATTTATGGCGCCGATCACGAAGGAAACGATAATCGACGCGAGCACCGCCCAGATCACAGGGACACCGCTCTTCATGAGGAGCGCGACCAAAATGCCCGCAAATCCGACTACCGAACCGACCGAGAGATCGATACCGCCCGCGATAATGACGAGTGTCATTCCCAGCGCCACGACGCCATTTATCGCCGTCTGGCGCACAAGGTTGGAGAGGTTCGTCCCCGTCAGGAAGCCGCGAGTGAATATTGTCAGGAATATCGCGAGCACCAGCAAAAGCAGCGCCAGCGTGCCCTCAGTCTTCAGTTTGAATTTATTGTTGCCCTTGACGTCTGTCTCTGTCGACCGCGCTTTCATAGTGCCTCACTCTCAATTTTTTCGGTAGTTTCTTCAATGCCACTCGCCAGTTTCATAATCCGCTCTTCGGTGGCGTCCTTGCGATCCACGATGCCCATCTGACGACCCTCGGAAATCACCACGATCCTGTCCGAAACGCCGATAACCTCCGGCAGATACGAAGAGATGAATATGATCGAAGTGCCATCTCGCGTGAGCTTTTCGAGGAGCTTGTAGATTTCCTCTTTCGAACCGACATCGATGCCGACCGTCGGCTCGTCGAAGATCATCACTTTCGGCTTGTTCGAAAGCCACTTGCTTATGACAACCTTCTGCTGGTTGCCGCCGGAGAGGTTGCGGACAATCGCCTCTTCGGTGGGTGTTTTGATTGAAAGTTCCCGTATGAAGGATTTGGCGTTCGCCAATTCGTGTTTCTTGTTGATCGCGATGCCGAACCGGCTGAATTTTTTATACTGCAGCAGGTTGATATTGATCTTTACGGAGAGGGGAAGCGCGAGACCCTGGGTTCGCCGGTTCTCCGGCACGAGACCGAAGCCCAGCTCGATCGCGTCCTTGGGTCTCTGGACCTGCGAAGATTTTCCAAAGAGAGAAATCTGCCCTTCATCGAACTTCGCGGCTCCAAAAATCGACAGCACAATATCGGTGCGCCCAGAGCCAACAAGCCCGAACATGCCCAGAATTTCGCCCTTGTGGAGATCGAAGTTGATATTCCTGAATACATGCTGCTTGGTGAGGTTGCGCACGCTGAGCACGACCTCGCGCGAGTTGTGATGCTCGAAGTAGTACATCTCCTCGATTTTTCTTCCCACCATCAGCGATATGAGATCGTCTTCATTTGTCGCGTCGGTGGGCATCGAGGAAATGTAGTTGCCATCCTTGAGGATAGTCACGGTATCGCAGAACCGGAACACCTCTTCGAGTCTGTGCGATATGTAGATTATGCCGATGCCCTCGGATTTGAGGCGAGTGATGATCTTGAACAGCTCTTCGCTCTCCTCGTTGGTGAGCAGCGCCGTGGGCTCATCGAAAATCATGAGTTTCGATTTTTCGTAGAGCGCCTTGGCGATCGCCACCATCTCCTGCTGGGCAACCGGGAGTTTTTTCACGGTAGTATGGGGATCGATATGCAAATCGAGCGATTCCAGCACTTCGCCCGCCGCGGAGTAGACCTTTTTCCAGTCCACGGTAAAGGGCGAATTCATCGGGAGCTCGCCAAGGAAGAAATTCTCTCCGACCGATAGATGCTGCGCGAGTGTAATATCCTGATACACCGCGTGGATGCCGATGCTCTTCGAGAAGTGCGGATTCTTGATATCCACATCTTTTCCATCAAAGGTTATTGTGCCCCCATCCTTCTGATAGGCACCCGTAAGGATCTTGATGAGCGTTGACTTCCCCGCGCCATTCTCGCCGACGAGCGCGTGCACTTCGCCTTTTTTAACCGATAGATTGACATTGGAAAGAGCGCGAACCCCCGGGAAGGTCTTCGTAATATTCTTCATTTCGACAATATAATCGCTCATCTTTCCTTCCTAATGCCTTGGGTTTAAAAAAAAATAGACGCGGGAACCCCGCGTGGGGCTCCCTCATTTCATCTACGATGATTTGTT
>JAKALZ010000298.1 GCA_021813065.1 bacterium | reverse complement strand
GATACATTGGTCAACTCCTCAAGCGAGCGTTTCGTCATATCTGGCCAGAAGTTCGCGGACAGCTGCCGCAGTTCCATAATGTCCATATCCACGCCTGAGCCGAAATATGTTCCGAAGAACGCCGCGGTCTCCCGTTTATCCCAGGCGACGATCGCGCGACCGCGCAGAAATTTTTCCAATTTGTCCAGCGCTGATGGCTCGAATCGACCATCGCCGTCCGCGACGAGCATGAGCCGGGAGGTCTCTGCGAGATTGTCGAGGCGAAGCGCCTGAATGGAAGGAGGCGAGGCAATTGGACGTGTGCTTGATTCTGCGGCCGCGGGTTTAGTTTCGACTGAAGCCGAAGGACTGACGCAGAGCAGCGCGAGCGGCTCTTTATACATGCCGAGCCGGGCGATCGCGAGGGCGTGGGCGAGTTTCAGCGCCACACCGCAACCAGAGAGATCTCTGAAGGGGTATCCGCTGTTGGTGAGTTTGGGGTCGAGCACCGCGATCGCATCGGGGGCTGCCTCTGCCTGCAGGCGATGGTGATCGGCGATGATGACATCGATGCCCTTTTCGCGCGCGTAGGATACTTCAGCGTGATTGGATATTCCACAATCGACTGTGATTATAAGACTTATATCGTTTTTTTCAGCGAAATCCACCGCCTCGATGGAGAGCCCGTAAGGATCGTCGCCCTGGGGCACTCTCTGCTGGACTTCGAGACCGAAGTCGCGGAGCGCCTCTGTCATGAGCACGGTTGAGGTGATGCCGTCTGCATCGGAATCGCCGAACACCAGCACTTTCTCCTCCTCTTCCCGCGCCATGAGGAGACGGTCGATCGCATCCTCCATTGCGTTGAATAGGAATGGATTATGCATGAGCTGAAAGTCGTCTTCGAGATAAAAACGAATCTGTTCTGGCTCAGTGATATTTCGACGCGCGAAAATAGAGGCAGTGAGGGTATCGATACCGTAGCGGCGCGCGAGAGTCCGCACAAGGGTTGCGTCGAGGTCTTTTTTAATCCACTTCATTGGGCGGCGATTTCCTCGAGGATGAGAGCTGAGGCGGCTGGCGCGTTGTCCGAGATCGAGATCGCTGAAGCGGCACGCGCTAGTGCGGGTTCGAGGCTTGCCTCATCTTTCCCATACAGCGTCGCGATGAGATCACCTTTTTCCACGCGATCGCCCCGTTTTTTGGCAAATATGAAGCCTGCGGTCGGACTGACGGCGTCTTCGGTCCGATTTCTTCCCACGCCGAGGTAGACCCCGGCCAAACCAATATCGAGGGCATCGATCGAGCGTAGGTAGCCGGACATTTCGGCTCGCAGTTCTCGGGCATACTCCGCGCGCCACGTGCCGCGCCGATCGAGCATCTCGGCAATGCTCCCTCGCTGCCGCGACACGTTCCGGTAGAAGAGGTCGAGCGCTTCCCCGGATGCGATCGCCTCTTCGCAGCGCGCGCGTCCCGTTTCAATGTTCGCTGCGGTTCCGCCCAGCACGAGCATCCACGAACCCAGCCGATACACGAGTTCCATAACATCCTCAGGCCCCTTGCCCTCGAGGCAGTCGAGCGTCTCTTCGATCTCAAGGAAGTTGCCTACCTTGTATCCGAGAGGCTGGGACATGTCGGTGAGTACCGCGACGACGCGCTTGCCCATCGCGCTTCCTGTCGCGACAAGGCTCTTGGCAAGGGCTCTCGCGTCGTCAAGCGTCTTCATGAAGGCGCCGGAGCCGCACTTTACGTCAAAGACGATGCTATCGGCACCCTCGGCCACCTTCTTCGAGAGAATCGAGGCCGTAATGAGAGGAATCGACTCAACTGTCGCGGTGACATCGCGCAGCGCATAGAGCTTCTTGTCCGCGGGGACCACGTGCGCGGTCTGCCCCGTCATCGCGAAGCCGTCCTCGCTGAGGCCCTTTCGGAAGGCAGGAAGATCGAGCGACGTGAAGTATCCTGGTATGGATTCAAGCTTGTCGAGTGTTCCGCCAGTGTGGCCGAGGGCCCTGCCCGACATCATGGGCACCTTGATGCCGCAGGCGGCGACGATGGGCGCGAGGGGCAGAGAAATCTTATCGCCCACACCGCCTGTCGAGTGCTTGTCAACGAAAGGACCCGCGATTCCGGAGAGATCCATCCGGTCGCCTGAGTTCAGCATGATGTTCGTGAGGGCGGCAGTCTCGACAGGGGTCATTCCCTGGAAAAAAATCGCCATGAGGAAGGCTGAGACTTGATAGTCGGGAATTTCGCCTTTCACATAGCCTTCGATGAGAAAACGGATCTCTCCGTCGGAGAGCTCAGCTCCGCCACGTTTTTTCATGATGATATCGACTGCTCTCATTGAATATAACTCCTGAATCAGCCTCGTTCGCCTCTACGAATATGTCGCCGCTGACACGCATTTTACTTCAATTGTGCGCAATATAATAGCACTAATGGAAGAGCCTCAGCGTCTGAAGCGGTCCCTCCGCGGCGGATTCGGCGAGCGATTCTATGATCGTCACGACATTGTCGCGCGCCGCTGAGGTCGCCAGCGCGGTGGTAGCGCCCGCGTACGTCTGTTGAGCGATGGCGCCAAGGCATCCGCGCGCTTCCTCGTCAAACACGATCATCGCGCTCGCGGGGAATCCCTGGATGCGCCGCTCTTCAGCGCAGCGCGCGCACAGAATACTCTGTTCGCCCTTGAGGAGCCGCCCTGGCATACTTCCCCGCTCGCTGAAGGAGCGATTGCAGCGTTCGCAGTTTCCCGTGTCCGGCGCGAGCCCCAGCGGTCCTAAAGATTTCCATAGGAAAATGTGCAGCGCGAGTTCGGTCTCAGCCTCGCTGAGTTCCTCAAGCTGACGCAGAAGCTCGATCATCATACCGAGCGCCTCGGTGGAATCTCCTCCGAAAGCTGAAGTTCGAAGCACAAATTCAGCAGCGCCGGTTGCCGCCCGCATGTGCGCGAAACTATTCTGAACCCCAGTGAAGATTTCGAGCACAT
>JAKALZ010000297.1 GCA_021813065.1 bacterium | reverse complement strand
CAGTACTCCAAGATGGGCGAGTTCTTCCAGGCGAATCTCAAAGACGCCGGCTTCAACAATGTGCAGATCGAGTCGATCGACTGGTCGGCCTGGCTCACCGAGAGCAAGACCGCGAACCGCTTCGACCTCTCGCTCGCCGGCTGGGCCAATGTGACCCGCGACGGCACGGAACTGCTCGAGCCGAACTGGGAATCCAAGGTCAGCGCCCGCGCGAAGGTGAACAACGCCGAATTCGACAAGCTGGTCTACGAGGGCAAGACCACGACCAACAAGGCCACGCGCATCAAGAAACTCGAGGAAGCGAACAAGATGATCCTCCAGGAAGCCTGGGCCGTGCCGGTCTACAATTCGCTCAATATTTTCGCCTACAACGACGCGTACGCCAATGTGACGAACGATGTCAGCGGCACGTTCTATCTCTGCGATTTCACGGTGAAACAGTAAGTATTACATGAGCGCGGCGGCTGGCCGCCACCCGCGGCCGGCATCGCGCTCTCATCTCAGGAAATGGATGCGCCTATGGAGCCTATGGAAACGATCCTCGAAGTGAACAATCTGGTCACGACCTTCCGCATCGCCAAGAAGGACTACCCGGTGCTGCGCGGCATCTCGTTCAACATCCACAAGAACGAGACAGTCTGCATGGTCGGCGAGTCGGGCTGCGGCAAGAGCGTCACCGCGCTGACCATTATGGACCTCCTGCCGCTGAACGCCAGTGTTGCCTCGGGGAGCATCAAGCTCGACGGGCAGGAGCTCACCGCGCTCAGCCACAAGGAGCGCAACGCCCTGCGCGGCGAAAAAGCGGGGATGATCTTCCAGGAACCCATGACGGCGCTCAATCCGCTTTTAACGATCGGCTACCAGCTCACGGAGGGACTGCGCTTCCATAAGAAGATGGAGCCCAAGGCCGCGCGCGAGCTCGCCATTCAACAGCTCAAGAAGGTCGGGGTGGCGAATCCCGTGGAGCGGCTCAGGCAGTTTCCCTTCCAGCTGAGCGGGGGACTGCGCCAGCGCATCATGATCGCCCTCGTGATGTCGCTCCAGCCGAGCCTCATCATCGCGGACGAGCCGACCACCGCCCTCGACGTGACGATCCAGAAGCAGGTGCTCGCTCTGCTCAACACGCTGAAGAAGGACATGAACGCGGGCATTCTCTTCATTACGCACGATCTCGGCGTGGTCGCGGAGATCGCGGACCGCGTGGTGGTGCTCTACTCGGGCATGAAGGTCGAGGAGGGGCCTGTCGCGGACATCATCAACGCGCCGAAGCACCCCTACACGCAGGGCCTTCTGAACGCGGTGCCCAATGTCGACAAGGACGACTTCGTCATCCAGGCGATTCCGGGCACGCTCCCGCACGTGACCGAGGAGATCGAGGGCTGCAGGTTCCATCCGCGCTGTCCGTACGCGATGGAGCGATGCCGGCGCGAGGTTCCGGCAGAATTCGAGTTCGCGCCGGGGCACATTGTCGCCTGCTACAAGGTGGAAGGGGACGCCAGATGACCGACCGACCCGTCATGCTCGAGCTTAAGAAACTCAAGAAGCACTTTCACATCAAGCGCGGCGTTTCGATCCACGCGCTCGAGGACATCAGTTTTTCGATCTACGTGGGCGAGAAGTTCGGCGTTGTCGGCGAGTCGGGATGCGGCAAGTCTACCCTGGGGCGGACGATTCTCCAGCTCTATCCGCCGACGAGCGGCGCCTGCGTCTATCACGGCAAGTCGCTCGAGGAGGTGTCGCCCGCCTATGTGAAAAAGGAGATCGCGAATCTCCTGGGCTACCAGAAACGGGCACAAGAGTACTTCGCGAAATCCCTGGCGGTTGAAGCGCAGATCGCGAAGCTCGACCCCCAGAAGGAAGCTTCGAAAATCGCCGAGCTCCAGAACCAGGTGAAGGAGCTCAGGAAGAACGCGTCGCGCCAGCTCCGCGAGGGCTCGCGAACGGTCGGTTCCCTCATTCTGAACGAGAAGCTTCCCGAAATCGCGGAGCTTTTCGCCCAGTCCGAAGCGGAGTCCGAGCGCGCGCATGAGGAGCTCAAGGAGCTCGCGAAGCTCGAGGCTGAGTATCTCGGCGCGAGGGTCGCTGGCGCCCCGGACAAGGCACTGGCGGCGCGGGCCGAGTCGCTCCGCGCGACGGTGGAGGCGCACCTAAGGACTGCTGAGGAGTTCCGCGAGAAGGCGTTTCGGTACCGGGGGATGAACGTGGTGCCCATCACGGAGCGCGCGCTGGACCCTGCCTACCAGGCCAAGCTCGACCGCAACTACGAGACGGGCATCAATCTGGGCAAACTGACGCGCGAGGAAATGCGCACGCTCAGGCGCGACATGCAGATTGTGTTCCAGGATCCGGCGGCGAGCCTCGATCCGCGCCAGACCGTGGGCTCCGCGATCGAAGAGGTCTTCAAGATCAACACCGACTACGCTCCCGCCGTGCGCAGGGAGAAAACGATCGCCCTCTTCGAGAAGGTGGGGCTCAAGCGCGACCACTTCGACTACTATCCGCACCAGCTGTCGGGCGGACAGAAGCAGCGCGTGGGCATCGCGCGCGCCATCGCCCTCGACCCGAAGTTCGTGGTGCTGGATGAGTCGGTATCGGCCCTCGATGTGTCGATTCAGGCGCAGATTCTCCTCTTGCTTGACGAGCTCAGCAAGGAAAAAAATCTCACCTACTTCTTTATCACGCACGATTTGGGCGTGGTGAAGCACTTCTGCGACCGGATTCTCGTGATGTACCTCGGAAATGTGGCCGAGCTGGCGCCGTCGAAGCGTCTCTTCAGCGCGCCGCTCCACCCCTACACGAACTCGCTCCTGGAGGCGGTGCCGAGACCCGTCGTGCACGATCAGGCGAAGAAGGAGCGCATTCTCGAGGGCGAGGTGCCGAGCGCGATCGCGCCGCCGGCGGGATGTCCCTTCCACACGCGCTGTCCGAAACGCATGGAAGTCTGTTCGAAGATGAAGCCCGAGCTGAGCGAG
>JAKALZ010000296.1 GCA_021813065.1 bacterium | reverse complement strand
ATCGAGCGCGGCCCGGAGCGCGCCGCTCGCCTGCCTCCCGAAGTCGGTGTAGGCGAGAATGTGGTCAGCGTCCCCAAGCTTCCTCGCCATGTTGACATCCCACGCGATCAGCGCCGATACGCCACTCTCGCTCAGAATCAACATCGCGTCAGAGGGTTGCCCGCAGAGATAGCGCAGCGACGCATCCCTTCCCAGCTCGAAATCCGAGAACATCGCAGCGGCGAGCCCGCGCGCGCCAAGCTCAGCCGCCACCGTCATCCGCCTTCGGGAATAGTTGGAATCGCTCATAGTTCCTGCTTGTGTGCGTTCTGGACATCGTCCAGCGCGAGCTTGAGAATCGCGACGCCCTCGTCGATATCCTTCATCGTGATGACCAATGGCGGCAAGAGGCGCACGGTGTCCTCGCCCGCGGTGAGCACCAGAAGACCTCGAGCCCGTGCCGCGTCCACCACTTCGTGCGGATCGATATTCTTGATTCCGATGCCAATCATGAGGCCCATGCCCCGCACATCCTTGACGAGCGGGTGCGCGAAGCTATCAACGTGCGACATGAGGTGTTTGCCTTTTGCGTCGATCTCTGCTAAAAAGCCAGGCGAGGTGAGTTCGCCGAGCACCACGAGCGCCGCGGCGGCGGCGAGCGGGCCTCCTCCGAACGTCGTCCCGTGGTCTCCCGGCTGCAACACATCCGCCGCGGCGCCTCGGGCCAGAATCGCCCCGATCGGGACGCCGCCCGCAAGCCCCTTGGCCACGGCCGTCACATCCGGCCGTACGCCGAGCCGCTCGCACGCCAGGAATGCCCCCGTGCGTCCGACGCCGCTCTGCACCTCATCCGCACAAAACAGAATGTCCCGCTCGCGGCACATCTTTTCGTCTGCCTTGAGGTAGGCCGCGGAGAGCGGCCGCACACCGCCTTCGCCCTGAATGGGCTCAAAGACAAAGGCGCAGACATTCGGCCCCAAAAGCTTGTCCAGGCCCGCGATATCCTCAGCCTCGGCGTAGACAAAACCAGGCGTAAAAGGCCCAAAGAAGCGGTGAAACTTGTCCTGCCCCGTCGCCGTGACGGTGGTGATCGTTCTGCCGTGGAAAGAATTACGGAGCGTCACGATCACATTCTTGTCGGGATGCTTCAACGAACCGTACTTGCGCGCCAGCTTGAACATGCCTTCGTTCGCCTCGGCTCCTGAGTTGCAGAAGAAGACATTGTCGTAGCCCGCCATCTCGGTCAGCTTCGTGGCGAGCTTAACTGAGGGTTCGGTCATGAAGTAGTTTGAGACGTGGATCATCTTGGCGGCCTGCGCGGCGATCGCCGCCACGAGTTTCGGGTGTCCGTGCCCCAGCGAGCTGACGCCAATCCCCGCCATAAAGTCGATATACTCTTTTCCTTCCGTGGAAAAAACGCGCGCGCCCACTCCATGGTCCAGCACAAGGCCAGTCCGCGCATAGGTGTTCATGAATATTTCTTTCATCGTATCATCGTCCCCATACCGGTATCGGTAAATAATTCTACTAAGAGAGAATGCGGTGAGCGCCCATCGACGATGTGCGCCGCGCTTACGCCCTGCGCAAGCGCGGTAAGGCATCCCTCTACCTTGGGAATCATACCCGCCTTGATGACGCCGCGTTTCATGAGCGTCTTGGCCATCTGCGCATCCATCTCGCGAATGAGGGTGCCGAGGTCGCTTTTATCTTCCATGACGCCGGGAACGTCGGTGAGAAGGATGAGCTTCTCTGCCTTGAGCGCGATGGCGAGAGATCCCGCCGCGGTGTCCGCGTTCACATTGTAGAAGCCCCACTCTTCGTCGCTTCGGAGCGCGATGCTCGCCACCACGGGGATAATTCCATTGTCGAGGAGCGACTTGATCATTTCGGTGTTGACAGACTGGATATCGCCCACGAGTCCGAGGTCCTGCCCATTCTTTCTCATGCGCTTCGCCATAAAGAGGCCGCCGTCCGCGCCGCTGATGCCCACCGCTTTACCGCCCATCCGCGCGAAGAATTCAACGAGGTCCTTGTTCACTTTGCCGCCCAAGACCATCTGAACGATCTCCATGGTCTCATCGTCGGTGTAGCGGAGCCCCTCGACGAAAATCGCCTCCTTGTTGAGCTTCTTGAGCATGCGGTCGATCTCCGGTCCGCCGCCATGCACGAGCACGGGCTTCATCCCGACCTGCTGCATGAGAATGAGGTCCTGAATGACGGATTGGCGCACGCCCTCGTTGATCATCGCGGCGCCGCCGTACTTGATCACAATAGTCTTGCCCGCGAATCTGCGCAGGTAGGGCAGCGCCTCGATCAGCACATTAGCATTGAATTGTTCATCCATAGTGATTCCTCTTAGGTCATTCCTCTTAGGTTCGGTAATCGCCATTGATCCGCACATACTCGTACGAGAGGTCGCAGCCCCAGGCGGTGACTTCCGAGTCGCCCGCGTGGAGGTCCACGATGATTTCGACTTCTTGATTGTTAAGGATTTTCTTCGCGCGCTCCTCGCTGAAGGGAAGGGGAACGCCGGCCTTGCACACCTCGATGTAGCCGCGCGGGCTTTCGAAAGAGACATCGACTTTATCGGGGTCGAAGTCGCTGCGCGTGTAGCCCATGGCGCAGAGAATGCGTCCCCAGTTAGCGTCGGCGCCGAACATGGCGGTTTTCACGAGGCTTGAGGTAATGATGCCCTTCGCGAGGGCTTCAGCCTGATCCTCCGATACCGCGCCGCTCACCGTGCACTCGATGAGACGTGTGGCGCCTTCGCCGTCGCGCGCGATCATTTTAGCGATCTCGACGCAGACGAACTCGAGCGCGTCGCGGAACTCGCTGTAATTGGTGTCTTCTTTCTCGATGTAGGGGTTTCCCGCCATGCCGTTCGCCATGATGCTCACCATGTCGTTCGTCGAGGTGTCGCCGTCGACGCTGACGCGGTTGAAACTGACGCGGACCACGTCCTTGAGCGCTTTGTTGAGCATTTCGGGGGAGATG
>JAKALZ010000295.1 GCA_021813065.1 bacterium | reverse complement strand
CACCGCGCATCTCAAGATCACGGAGGGTTGCTCGAACCGCTGCGCGTACTGCGCGATTCCCCTCATCCGAGGAGAACTGCGCTCGAGGTCGATCGACGATGTGGTCGCGGAGGCGCGGGAACTGATCGCGCGCGGGGTGTACGAGCTCGTGCTGATCGGTCAGGATCTTGGCAATTTCGGAAAGGATCGCGCGGGGCGCTGCCTCCTTCCAGAACTCCTTGAGCGTCTCGACGCGATCGAAGGAACGTTCCGGGTGCGCGTGCTCTACATCCATCCCGACCACTTCCCGTGCGAGATCCTTCCCATCATCCGGCGCGGATCAAAAATCGCTCCCTACTTCGATCTTCCCTTCCAGCAGGCTTCTTCAGCGATACTCGCGCGAATGAACCGCCGAGGGTCGCCAGAACAGTATCTCGACCTTATCTCGCGCATTCGCGGTGAGCTGCCCGAGTCGATGATCCGCTCGACCTTCCTTGTGGGGTTCCCTGGCGAAACCGAGGAAGATTTCCAAACGCTCCTGCGATTCCAACGCGACGCGGCCCTCGATTGGCTCGGCGCCTTCGAGTACTCCCGCGAGGAGCACACGCCTGCGTATGACATGAAGCCGCGCGTGGCAAAAGCGATCGCACGGGCGCGCAAAACGGCGGTGGAAGCGGCGCAGATACCCATCACGGCGGAGCGGCTCGCGCGCTTTGTGGGCAAGGAAGACACCTTTGTTGTCGAAGAAACGTTCGACCACGACGAACTCTCCATCGCCCGCGGATGGATGCAGGCGCCAGAAGTCGACGGCGTCACGCTCATCCACGCAAGACTCGCACCCGGCACTGTCGTCCGCGCGCGCATCACCTCCGTGAATGGAGTCGATTTCAACGCGGTTCTGGAGTATACTCCGGGGCCATGACACAGGAGCATCTTCCGGACTACCTGCAGGGTCTCAACCCTGAACAACTCGAGGCGGTGCGCTACGATGGCAACCGGCTCCTTATTCTGGCGGGCGCGGGCACCGGCAAGACGCGCGTCATCACCACCAAGATCGCATACCTCGTGCGCGAAAAACACATTTTCCCTGAATCGATTCTCGCGGTGACTTTTACGAACAAGGCAGCCCTCGAGATGCGCGAACGCGCGATGGGCATCGAGCCCGCCTGTGAGCGCGCGATTATGCGCACCTTCCACTCCTTCGGCGCATGGTTCATGCGGAGGAACGCGCAGGCTTTCAACCTCAAGAGCGGCTTCACCATCTATGACGATGACGATTCTACCGAACTCGTGCACTCGATTTTCCCGCATTTTTCCAAGCGCGACTGCGGCGACTACGCGTTTCTCATCGCGAAGGCGAAGGATTACTGCCTCGCGCCTGACGCCCCAAATCTCAATTTCATAAGCGGCCACACTGAATTCCGGCGCATCTACGCCGCGTACGAGGAGCGGCTCCGCGCGACCGGCAATGTCGATTTCGGCGATCTCATCCTCATGCCTGCTCTCCTGCTCGAAGAGGATGAGGCAATCCGTACGCGCACGCGGCAGCGCTTCAAGGTTATCCTCGTCGATGAGTACCAGGACTCCAATGTCGCCCAGTTCCGCCTGCTGCAGCAGCTCGCGAGCCCGGAGTCGGCACTCTGCGTGGTCGGCGACGACGATCAATCGATCTACCGGTTTAGGGGCGCCGAGGTGCGGAACATCCTCAACTTCCAAAAGGTCTTTCCGGAGACGAAGCTCATCAGGCTTGAACGCAACTACAGATCGCACCAGGGGATA
Organism: bacterium; assembly: GCA_021813065.1. Classification (GTDB taxonomy): domain Bacteria; phylum Spirochaetota; class Spirochaetia; order Treponematales; family Rectinemataceae; genus Rectinema. Next base: position 1,229 of record JAKALZ010000295.1, on the reverse strand, counting down.
CTCGACCTCGCGCACAGCATTGTGGTGCACAACGAGAGCAGGCTCGGCAAAAAACTCCTCGCGACGAGGCCAGGAGGTATCAAGCCAGCCCTCGCGATTCTCGACGACCAGGACCAGGAGATCGAGTACTGCGCCCGTGTGGCGCGACAGCATATCAAGGCAGGCGGTCGCTGGCGCGACATCGCGATTCTCTACAGAACCAATGCCCAGTCGCTCGGATTCGAGCGGCTCTTTCCCCAACTCAATATTCCGTACCGCATCGTAGGGGCACTGCGCTTTTACGAGCGCGAAGAGATCAAGGATATGCTCGCCTTCTTGGCATTCTTGGCAAACCCGAGGGACGAGATCTCGTTCAAACGTATCGTCAATAAACCTTCGAGAGGCGTCGGCGCGACATCCATCGACAGGATTGTCACCGCCGCCATCGAGAGTGGCATCGATCTGCTCGAGGCGTGCCTGGGTGCGGTAAAGGAAGTCCACGGCAAAGGTAAGGAGGGCATCCGAGACTTTGTGCGCCTCATTACGACCGCGAGGGACACGCTCGCGAGTGGCATGGCAGAGAAGAATGGTCAGGGCAACCTTGGCTCAATCGTCGCCGACTACGCGAAACAGAGCGGGCTCATCGAGTATTACCGCGGAAAAGACAGCATTGCTGGTTCCCAAAAAGAAGAGAACATTGAAGAGCTCGTCAACGCCGCCTCTGACTCTCCCCTCTCGGAAGAGGGGCTCCTCGAATTCCTCGACACGGTGATGCTCGACCAGTCGCAGCAGAGAGCGGACAGCGGCACCGATACAGTGACCCTCATCACCATGCACAACACCAAGGGACTCGAATTTCCCGTGGTGATCGTTACAGGCCTTGAACAAGGCCTCTTTCCTCGCAACGATGAGGAAGGAGAAGAGATTGAAGAGCAGCGCCGACTCTTCTATGTGGCGGTCACGAGAGCGAAGGATGTGCTGCACCTCACGGCCTGCAGGTGGCGAAGAATGCACGGTCGGCTCTTCGAGACTACGCCGAGTCGTTTTCTCATGGAGATTGATCCGAAGCTCTACGAGCTGTGGGGAGTGCCCACGCGCGCGACTATCGGCGCCGCGCGGGGGATTCGCTCGGATGGACTCGCGGGCCTTGGAGGCTTCGACTCCAGCGCTTCTACGCGCGCGTTCAGCGCGGGCGGATATGGCGCGGCACCATCGCGTGCATCGCGCACAACGCAAGCTTCGCGAGATCG
>JAKALZ010000023.1 GCA_021813065.1 bacterium | reverse complement strand
CCGATCAATGTACCATCGGGCTGCAGGTTCCATCCGCGGTGCCCCTATGCGCGCGAGATATGCGGCACGAAGGAACCTGAGCTTGTTGAATCACGGCCCGGCCACTTCGTGAAATGCCACTTTCCCCTCAGCGTAAAGAGCTAAGCGGGCCACAGCGCGCCGCTGCATGCGCTCAGCCGGCGCATTTCACCTTATGATATCGATTTCGCTCTACATAGAGGTCGAATCCGTCGGGAGTCGGTTCGAACACCGCGGGTTGCCGCACCCCATCCGTGAGAATGTAAAAGCGATGGTTCGCCATCGCGGCATCCTCGGGGATGAGCGGTACGACCATTTCCTGAAAATCGTCCTTCTGCTCGAGATAGAGCATGCCCGCTTTCGAGAATACGCGCGCGCGGTTCGCGCCGCGGTATGTCTCATAGTTCCCCGAGTATGAGCTCATCCGTCGCGTGCTCACGAGGGAAGGGATCGCGTCGAATGGCTCGTGTCCTAGGAACGCCGCGAAGACGCCCTCGACAATCGTCGAGTGGGGCATGCCGGACGCGTTCGCCACAATGATCGCGCCAAGCTCTTCATGGGGGAGAAATGCTGTGTAGGCGGTCGCTACATCGATGGATCCGCCGTGGGCCACCATCGGCACGCCGAGGAAATTCTCGGTAAATGTCCAGCCGTAGCCATATCCGGTTGGGCCGTACGGCGACATCGACTTTGTGAGGTACGAATGCTGCATGCGGGCGAGCGACGTCGCGGATAGAAGCCGAGTCGGGCTCGCGGCGAAATTGGATGCGAGAAAACTCGTCATTTCATGGACCGAAGAGACGAGTCCGCCTGCGGCAAGCATGAATGAGAAGTCGGTGGCAGAAGCGACATCAGGGTAGGGGAAGGGCGCGGCGGCGATCGCGCCATCAGGTTTCGTCAGGTACGGCTGCATGTGATCTGGGTCCTGCTCGAAGACCGAGCGGACATAGCTCGATCGCCGCATCCCGAGCGGCTTCAAAATGCGTTCCGCGACAACGTCGTGGAATGGCATTCCGGCGACAGTCTGCACAATGTGTCCGAGCATTCTGTAGCCCTCATTGCAGTAAAAGAACCGTTCGCCCAGCTCAGCGGTCATCTCGCCCTGCGCGCCGTTCACCCAACGGTAAAAGTCCTCAGAGCTTGCCAGCGGAAATCCGCGATCGACACCTAGACCCTTCTGGATGAGGATCTCCGAGGTCGAGAGTGCCGGCAACCCCGAGGAGTGCGTTAAAAAATGGTGAATCGTGATGGGTCCTCGCGGGGAGCGGAGCTTGAATGGCACGTAGCGATCGATGGGATCGTCGAGACTGAGCGCGTGCTGTTCCTCGAGGAGAAGGATCGCGGTCGCCGCGACAGCTTTGCTGCACGAACCGATGCCGCAGAGAGTATCTGGTGTGGCGGGAAGACTTCGTTCGAGGTCGCGCCAGCCAAATCCGCTTTCGTATACGATCTCACCGCCGCGCACAAGCGCGAGGCTGCATCCTGGCGTCTTTGCATCGCGCATCGCCTCGGGGATATACTTCTCAATAAACGCTATTGCTGTAGGTATCGCCGCTGATTCCATGCTGTTTTGCCCTCTCTCTATGGAATGTTCCATTATACTGCTGTGCCACTCGCATTTTACAGCGTCATGTCATACAATAAAAACGCTAATTATATTAGCCTCCCATCGCGCGTTGCGCGCGAGATTATTCCAGCATGATAAAGGAATAGGCATGGCCACGCTCGAAACTCTGCGAATATTTGATGGGCACAATGATTTTTCGATGCGTCTTGAAAACGCTCAAGGTGAGGCGGATTACAGCCTTTTCTTCAATAGAAACTCAGAAGGTCACATCGATCTTCCCCGCGCGGAAGAGGGCGGCCTTTGTGGTGGTCTCTTCGCGATTTTTGTCGAACCTCCCGCCTCGTCGGAATCGCAGGATGACGCGACGAAGCGACGATTGAGAATGCAGCCGCTTCAGTTCGATTTCGCGCTCAGCGTGACCAATAGGCGAATCGCGATGCTCAAGGAATTGGCCACGCGATCCGACGGTTCTGTCGCGATTGCCACTACGGTTTCCGAGATCGAGCGCGCGTATTCCGCCGGGCGGTTCGCGATAGTGCTCCACTTGGAAGGCGCGGAGTCGGTGGAACCTTCTCTAAAAAATCTTGAGACGCTCTACGGCGCGGGCGTGCGGTCGATTGGGCTCGTCTGGAGCAGGCCCGACGCGTTCGGATTCGGCGTGCCTTTTGATTTTCCGGGGTCTCCGGATTCTGGGCCAGGACTCACTGATGCTGGGAAGGAGCTCGTGCGCTCCTGCAATCGTCTCGGGATTATGGTCGATGTCTCACATTTGAACGAAAAGGGTTTTTGGGATGTCGAGCGCCTATCCGAAAAACCTATTGTAGCGACACATTCCAATGTGCATTCACTCTGTCCCACGCCCCGCAACCTTACTGACCGCCAGATCGATGCCATAGGAGCTTCCGATGGAGTAATCGGTCTCAATTACGCGATTCAATTCCTGCGCCGCGACGGACAGAAAAATACAGATACCCAGCTCAGCGTCATGGCCGATCATGTCGCGTACATCGCGGAGCGTATCGGCGTGGAGCATATCGCGCTTGGGTCTGATTTTGATGGGGCGACGATTTCAAAGGAATTGGGAGATGTGAGCGGCTTGCCCAAGCTTATGGACGCGCTTCGCGCTCGTGGCTTCAACGGCGAAGAGCTCGAGATGATCGCCAGGAAGAACTGGCTCCGAGTGCTCGCGCGCACGTGGCGGTAATATCTAGGATCAAAAAGTATGCATAAAGTGCTATACTACCTAGATGAAAACCTTTTCAGAAGCTATGATGGCTCTATATGGTAAGCATTAAGGATATCGCGCGCTTGGCGGGGGTCTCCGCGTCGACAGTGTCGCGTGTCCTCAATGAGCGTGAGTATGTGCGCTCCGAAGTGCGCCAACGCGTGCTCGATATCGTCAAGGAGCGCGGCTATGTGCCGAACCACGCCGCCCGTTCTATGGTGCTGCAGCGAAGTTTCACCATAGGTGTCGTGATTCCTTATCTCTTCAACATGTTCCAGCGCCAGCTCTTCGCCGCGATGGAGTTTTTTTTGGAGCAGCATGGCTATAAGACACAGTTCTTTTTCCTGCGCTGGTCTGAATCGAGCGAGCAAGCCTTTCTGCGCCGCCTCAAGAGCGAGGCTCTCGATGGCATTATCTTTGTGCACGAACTCGATAATCCTTCTATTTATCACTACATAAAAGAAATAAATTTGCCGGTTACGCTCTGCACCTTCGAGCGGACCGAGTTCGGTTTTCCCGCGGTTCACATCGATGAAGAAGCTTCCGCGAAACTCGCCACGGAATACCTCATTCAGAGGGGCCACCGTGATATCGGTCTTATTACGGGCGAGCATTTTACCTTTGGTTATCAGCGGGAAAAGGGGTATAAGAAGGCACTGGCGGCACATGGTCTACCCTACAATCCAGAGCTGACAATCCGCGCGGCTTCGTACAACCCCGAGGCAGGCCGAGCGGGAATGCTGACGCTCATCAAGAGGAAGCAGCCGCTGAGCGCGGTATTCGCGGCAACCGATGAACTCGCGATTGGAGCGATCAAGGCGCTTTATGAGTCAGGGGTGCGTGTTCCCGCCGATGTGAGCGTTGTCGGTCTCGACGACATCGACATCTCTTCGTTTACGACGCCAGGGCTTACCACGGTCCGGCAACCCATTTTTGAAATGGGCAAAAAGAGCGCCGATCTTGTGTGCGACTGGATTTCGCGCGGTCACACTACGGATAAGGTGGAGCAATTTTCTACAATTATTGTCGAACGCGAATCGGTGCGCACTATAGGCTGAGATTATAGGCTGAGATAGCGCGCATATTATTCAAACGGCGCGCTTTCGGCATATATGGCTCGCCCTCCGTTAAAACGGTTCAAAGTTTTGCTCTTCGAACCAGAAGAGCCTCGAATCTTCCTGAATTTTCAACAATTCTTCGTAGTGGCGCATCTCCCACTCGGACATCGAGTGGAAAAATGACTTGAGATGGGGTTCTTTCGCCAGATCGGCCATTTTCTGGTAGTGCTGGGTAGCATTCAGCTCGAGGAGTACCGCGCTTGAGACCGCGGCGGAAACGTGGCGATCCGAGGCGACCCGCGTCAGAAATTCCTGGCTGAATATGGGGCTGCGGTGGGGAATGGTCTGGATATCCGCCGCGAAGTTCGTCGATGGAATTCGCCCTCCGATCAGCTCTTTATAGTAACTGAGAAGCCAATTGTAGTGGCGTTTTTCTTCTTCAGCCCTGCGTGCGAAGAATTGGGCAACATCGGCTTCTCCGCGAAGCGCGGCCTCCGAATAGATAGTGACACTGTCGATTTCACTCTTCATGGCGTTTTTCAACGCTTCGATCAGTTCGTCCATGGAAGCCTCCTATGTGCTTTTAATATATCATACTACAGATTGGGGCGTCGCGCTGCCGCGCGGCGAATCGCGAATGACTTGCACTATTTATGGCCGAGCGGTATCTTTTGCGAACGATTCGCAAATAGAAGCGGGCTGGTTGTTCTAGGGGAGGATCATACATGAGGAAATATTTCAAGCTTCGCGGCCGAAGTTTTTATTTTGTTGTGGTGATGGCGATTTTTATGTTGATGACGGCGACAGGGATTTTTGCGCAAACGAAATCGCCAACACTCAGCGTGGCGGTAAGCATCCCGCCCATGCGGGAGTGGGTGCGGCGCATCGCGGGCGATAGGGTGGCGGTGACGCTCATCATGCCGCCAGGATCGAGCCCGCACTCCTTCGAACCCTCGCCGAGACAACTTGTGGGGCTTGGGTCGGCGCAGTTGTGGTTTACGATCGGAATCGACTTCGAGTATCCCCTCTTGCCGAAGGTGCGCTCGATGTATCCGAAGCTTGCTATTGTCGATGTGACGAAAAAGGTGAAGTTTCGCACGCTGAAGCCAGGCGAGCAGGAAACTGACGCAAGCCCGTCGGGCGGCCCTGTCGATCCCGCGCTCACCAACCGCGATCAGCACAGCTGGCTCGGATATGATCAGGCGAAGGCCGAGATTATGGCCATCCGCGACGAACTCATCGCGCGCGATCCCGCCGGCGCGGCGCTGTATCGCTCGAACTACAGCTCCTACATGAAGGAAATTGAGGCAAGCTACGCCAAGCTCAAGGTTGAGCTCGCGCCGCTCTCGGGAGAGAACGTGTTCGTGTATCACCCGGCCTTCGGGTACTTCTTCGATATGTTTAAAATCACCCAAGTCGCTGTCGAACTTGGCGGCAAAGAACCCACACAGAAAGAATTGATGGCCCTCATCGAGCTCGCGAAAAAAGACAAGGCGAGGGTGATCTTTACGCAGATTCAGTTCTCAGAGAGCGCCGCTAAGGCGGTCGCGAGCGCGATTGGCGCCGCGGTTGTCCCCATCGATCCGCTCGCGGAAGACTGGCTCGCGAATCTCTCGCGAATGGGGCACGCACTGCTGAAGGCGCTGCCGGGAGCGAAGTAAAATGAGCGATATCACACGGGGGGGCGCGGCGCGGTTAGCAAGCACTTCACGGCCAGCAGCCGCGGTAGGGACTACAACGGCAGTAAGGACAACAACGGCGGCGGTGCGGGCTCATTCAGAAGAACAGCATCTTCCTCACTCTCCTGAGCATGTCGCGATCTGGTGCAAAGACCTAGCGTTTCGATACCGCGAAGCGCAGGTGTTCGACCATGTCTCATTCCACGTTCACCATGGCGAGTTTGTCGCGCTGACAGGCAAGAACGGCGCGGGCAAGAGCACCCTCCTCAAGCTCATCGTAGGAATTCTGGAACCGGCGAGCGGCGAAGTGCTCGTGTTCGGCGCGCCTCCGAAAAAGCAGACTGAATCGATCGGCTATGTGCCGCAGCACGCGGGTTTCGACCCAGCGTTTCCTATCGCGGTGAAGGAAGTAGTTGGCATGGGAAGGCTCTCTGGCCTCGCACGCGTGCTGCGGGGGCAGAAACAGGAGGAAATCGACTGGGCACTTGAGCAAGCCGAGGTGAACGATCTTCGCGAACGACGATTTTCTGCGCTCTCTGGCGGCCAGCGGAGGAGGGTTCTCGTGGCGCGCGCCCTCGTGGGGCACCCAAAGCTTCTTGTGCTCGACGAACCGACGGCGAATATGGACGCCGCGAGCGAGAAAAAGTTCTACGATGTGCTCGCCAGGGTTAAAGGAAATACTACGGTGCTTGTCGCGACTCACGACTCCGACTTTGTTTCCGCGCTCGCGGATACAGTGCTCTGTGTCGGGCAGGACGTGGAGCACCCGCACTCGGTGCACCGCCATGCCCTCGAGCAGGCTGACCACGCGCCTGAGGAGCTCTACGGCGGAAAGGTCGTGCGCGTGCGGCACGACATCGAGCTGCCCGACAATGCCTGCTGCGAGGGCAAGGATTGAGCGCGCGAACGACATAGGGAGGACGAATGGAATGAATGGATTTTTGCAGGCGCTGGCGAATCCGTCGGTGCCCTTTGTGCGAAATGCGCTCATAGGGAGCGTGCTGGCAGCCTTTTTATTCGGGATTCTCGGGTCGCTCGTAACGGTGCGGCGGATCGCTGGTCTCGCGGGCGCGATTTCGCACACGGTGCTGGGTGGCATAGGACTCGCGCTGTTTCTGGCGGCCAAGGGTGCGCCGAAGTGGGTTACGCCGATGCTCGGAGCGCTGGTGTTCGCGGTCCTTGCCGCCCTCACCATAAGCGCGGTATCGCTCAAGGCGAAACAGCGCGAGGACACGGTAATCAACGCGCTCTGGGCGATCGGTATGAGCCTCGGCATCGTGTTCATGGCGAAGACGCCGGGCTATGCCGATCCCATGAGCTACCTCTTTGGCAACATTCTTCTCGTGACCAGCGCCGATCTCTACCTTCTCGCCGCGCTCACCCTGAGTGTCCTTGTCCTTGTGTGGCGCTACTACCGGCACCTCGAGGCTGCCTCCTTCGACGAGGAGTTCGCGGCAACCAAGGGCGTACCGGTAACGGCGATCTATCTCGCGCTCCTCCTTGTGATCGCGGTGGCGATCGTGCTCCTGCAGACCTTCGTTGGCATCGTGATGGTGATCGCAATGCTCACGCTTCCGGCGGGTACGGCCGGGTACTTTTCGCGCAATCTCGCGGGAATGATGGTGAACGCCACGATTCTGTCGCTTATTTTCTCAGTGAGCGGGCTGGTGGTGTCGTGGCACTTCGATTTGCCCGCTGGAGCGGTCATTGTCCTTCTCGCGGGCGCGGTCTTTATCGCGTTCGCGGCTGGCAAACTCGTCGCGGGCAAGCGGCTCACGCGTTCGCGGCTGTGAGAAGGCGCATAAAATGACAAAGGCGCGCACCCACGTTCTCGAGGCGGTCTCCTCCGCGAGCGAACCGCTGTCGGCTCGCCAGCTCTGCGATCTCTTCCGCGACGACCACGACCAGGCGACAATTTATCGAGCATTGCACTATCTCGAAGGGAAGGGCAGCGTCGAATCCTTCATTCTCCACTGCGACTGCCACGGAACCGAACGCTACTATGTCGCACGCGCGGGCGCTCATCGGCACTGGTTCCACTGCGAGCGCTGCCACCGCTTCACCGATTTGGGACCGTGTCGCTTTGACGATTTGATTGGCAATGTGAGCGCTGAGAAGAGGCTTGCGATTCGATCGCACACCTTCTATGCAACGGGGCTCTGCGGGGCATGCCAGAATTCGGAAGTTGACGCGACACACTGAATCATGCAGGTGAATCATATAAGTGAATCATATAAGTGAGCCCGCGCGCTGAAAATCAATCGAAACTCCGTCATAAACGCCGCCATTCCACTGCCTAATGGGTCTCGAATAATTGTTCTTTGTTGCGGTACAATAAGCACATTCGTGGCGGCGCTTCGAGCTGTCGCAAGGAGCATACCTATGGCAAAACGTACAAAAATCGTCGCGACCACCGGTCCGGCGTGTGGCACTATCGATGTGATCAAAGAGCTCATCCGCCAGGGAGTCGACGTGTTCAGGCTCAATTTTTCGCACAAGACCTACGATGAGGCAAATCAGGATGTCGCGATGATTCGGGAAGCTCGCAAGGCGCTCGATCGACCCGCCGCGATCATGGCCGACATCAAGGGACCCGCGGTGCGCCTCTACGGCTACAAAGAAGATTTATCGCTCAAGCCTGGCACCGAACTTACCATCGAGAGCGCGGACGCGGTCGGCATTGAGAATCTCGTTTCTCCGAAAATCTTCCATGTATACACCAATATTCCAGGAATCGACCGCGTCTGCGGCGTAAGCCAGAAGGTGATTCTCATGGATGGCTACTTTACCGGATCAGTCGTCCGCAAAGTTGCCAAAGGCATTGTCGTGTCGGTGGAGAACGAAGGCGATCTCAGGCCGAAGGCCCACCTCACGCTGCCCGGCGTCGACTACCCGATTCCCTTTCTGTCAGAAAAGGACATAAGCGACATCAGCTGGGCGGTGCAGCAGGATATCGACTATATCGCGCTCTCCTTCGTACGCTGCGCGACCGATGTCGAAGAGGTGCGGCGCCTCGTCCAACGCACCGCGCTCGCGCAAGGCAAGACGACCTTCATTAAGATGATTGCTAAGATCGAGTCGGTGCGCGGGCTCGAGAACATCGACGAGATTATCCGGTCATCCGACGGCATCATGGTGGCGCGGGGCGACATGGGCGTGGAGATGCCCATCGAGAATGTACCCATCGCGCAGAAGCAGATCATCCGCAAGTGCTACCTCGCGGCCAAGCCTGTCATTACCGCTACGCAGATGATGGAATCGATGATGGAGAACCCCATGCCGACCCGCGCTGAGGTCTCCGACGTGGCGAATGCCTGTTTCGATTCCACGAGCGCGGTGATGCTCTCTGGGGAAACCGCGATTGGCAAGTACCCGATTCAGGTCGTTCGCATGATGCGCACGGTGATCGAGTCGGTCGAGAAGGAATTTGATTACCTCGATTTTCACCACGATGTACCGCCCGAAGTTCAGAACGGCGATATTCCCGCGATCATGTCCTACAACGCGGTGTCGGCCGCCTACCGCTGCGATGCCAAGGCGCTCATCGTGCTGACCGAAACCGGCCACGCCGCGCGCCTGCTCTCCCGGCTCCGGCCGCGAATGCCGATTTACGCCTTCCTGACCAACGAGCGGCTCTATCATCAGATGGCGATCAACTGGGGCGTCGAGCCCTTCATCCACTCCGGCAAGGGTACGCGCCTGGACACCGTGGTCAACGAGGCGATCTCTATCTGCAAGCATAAAGCACTCCTCAAGCGCGGCGACCGCGTCGTCATTGTCGCGGGGCTGCCGCTCGCGCACCAGGGTACCACGAACATGATCCGCGTGGAGACGATTGAGTGACGGTGCGCGTGAGAGAGGACGGTGATGTTGGCGCCGCGGCTGCCGGGGGCAAGGTTCTCGATGCGCCATGTGCCGCGCCGGACCTCTCCGCGCTCTCGAAACTGAAAGAAAAAAACCTCGCCGCCGAGGGGCTCATGATCCTCGAAGGGCGCATTGTCATAGAGAAGGCGCTGGATGCCAGAATCGTGCCGCGGCTCCTGGTCTGCACCGAGGCCGAGGCTGAATACTGGCGCGCGCGGCTTGGAGCTGGCGCGGGTTCGGATCCGGCTGGCGGCCTTAAATTTTCTGTTCAGGTTCTGCCGCACGCTGAACTCTGCGCGCTGGTGGACTTCAAGTTTCATCGCGGTGCGATCGCCGTGGCCGACATGCCGCGCATTGAAACACTCATTCCACAAGATGATCCTAAGCGCGCGGGAAAAGCGCGCTCCTCGGCAACTCCGGGCACGCGGTGTGACGGAAGAAGTGTCGATGCGCCCTCGCGCGGCGCGGATGCCACGACAGCGCGACGAGAAGCGTTCTATCTCTGCCTATGGGATGTCACCGATCCTTCAAATTTGGGAGCGCTGGTACGAACTGCCGCGGGGCTTGGCGCCGACGGCGTGCTCCTCGGACCTGGCTGCGCGAACCCTTACTACCGGAAAACCATTCGCGCGTCGATGGGCAATGTGTTCAGCATTCCACTATGGAACATCAATCTGACTGGGCTCGCCGCGCTCGCGCGCGAAGGCACGCGACTCGTCGCGGCAGCCCTGACCGAAAACTCTGTGCCCGCGCGCGCGTTTGCGGCTGCGACCGGCTCCCCGGCTCCCCTCATTCTCATTTTGGGAAATGAGGGCTATGGACTTCCTGATGAATTGCTATCCGTGTGCTCAGATCAGGTATGCATACCGATGAAGCGCGGCGTCGATTCTCTCAATGTCGCGGTGGCGGGCGGAATCCTGATGTACGAGATGCTTGCGGGCGGCACGCGCTGATCGCATAGCGCCGACTTCAGGACAGCGCACGTATGCTGAGACCGCGCCGCTCCGCGTGGCTTGGGCGCGCGCCAAACTCTTCCGCACATCAGGTTCTCAGCATGATATCGATGATGTCGAGATCCGTGGGTCGCATTCCTACCGAGCCGACGTGGCCGATGTTGCGGATCGTCTGTTCGACATTCTCGCCGACTAAACCCTCGCCGGGCGAAAATCCGCGCCCGCGCGCGCTCATGTCGTGGGCCAGAATCGCGGACTCGAGGGCGGTGGCGATTTTGGCGGCGCACGATGACTTCGCGCCATCGCACAGAATGCCGCTCGAGGTCGCGATCGCGTTGGTGATGGTCGCGGCGATCCGCTCCTCGCTTCCGCCATAGAGATAGGTGATCGCCGCGCCGCTTCCCACCGCGGCCGACACCGCGCCGCAGTATGCCGAGAGCTTTCCTATCTGGGACTTTTGCTCAAGCGCGACAAGGTTTGAGAGCACGAGGGCGCGCAAGAGCCTTTCGTGGCTCACGCCCAGCTCGCGCGCATACTCGACGACAGGCAATGAGACCGTAAGTCCCTGGTTGCCGCTGCCGGAATTGATCACGACCGGCATGGGACAGCCGCCCATCCGCGCGTCGCTGCCCGCCGCGGTCTTGGCGCGCGCTCTCGCGCTAACCGAGGAATCTCCCCGCTCCAGGATAGTCTTACCAACGGAAGCGCCCCACCGGTTCGCGAGTCCTTCATCCGCGATCGCTTCGTTCATGTGTATCTGGCGCTCGAGCACATCCGCGATGTGATCGATTTCCACGGAATTCGCGAACGCGATGATATCGTGGACATTGAGGGCGGCATACGTGCCTGCCTCGGCGGCAGTACGTGTGGCGCCCGACACGCTCGACGCGGCGGCAAAGCTAGCCGCGCCCGCGTTGCCGCCGGTGGCGCTGGGGCTGGAACCCGCGTCGCGCTCGAAGATAGTGACGCCATTCTTCCGGATCCTCGCGACTCCAGTGTGCGTTTCGCTGATAATTACCTCGGCGCGCTGGTCTCCGGCAGTGACGATGGCTTCGATGTAGAGTCCCTCGATGCCTTCGGCCAGCGAAGCCTCACAGTAATTTTCAGCCAGCAGTTTTCGAATTTCTGTCCTGTTTTCCTCGGTAACCGACTCGAGCACCTCAAGTTTCGCGCTCGCCGTTCCACCCACGATTCCCGCGGTCGCCGCCGCCGCGATCCCCTGCAGACCGCCCGTGTTCGGCACCGTCACGCTCTTCACATTTTTTATGATGTTGGCGCTGCAGTTGATCCGGGCGCGCTCCGGGCGCGCCCCGAGCGTTTCGCGTGCGAGCGCTGCCGCGTACGCGACCGCGATCGGCTCGGTGCATCCCATCGCGGGCATGAGTTCTTCGCGCAGTATCGAGAGGTAGACATCGTAGTACTGAGGTCGTTCTGTGTAGTATTGAGGTCGTTCTGTGTAGTATTGAGGTCGTTCTGTGGCCATCTCCGTGGTTCCTTTCTTTTCGCGACTGTTCAGCGATCCGTCAAGGTTTCTGGAAAATGCATTCTATATCCTCGAAGCGCCTTGCACCATCACTCAACGAGGTTGCAGGTGAGTTGATTGTTGCCCTTGATCCGCTTGATATCGTACATCTCCGAATCCGCGCGGCGCATCAGCATATCCTGATCAATCCCGTGTTCAGGGAACATTGCGCAGCCGATGCTCATCGTGATCGATAGCCTGCAATCGCCGACACGCAGATCGTCCGAACAGGCGTCGAGCACACGTTTTTCGCGGGTCAGCAATTCATCCTTTGAGGTGGCGTCGCAGAACAGAACCGCGTACTCGTCTCCACCGATGCGCGCGACCATGTCGCTCTCAGAGAGTGCCGCCGAAAGCCGCTTGCCCATCTCCGTGAGCACCCGATCTCCTTCAAGATGCCCAAAATTGTCGTTGATGCTCTTGAAGTTGTTGATATCCCCGATGAGCACCGCGAGCTTTTTTCCATTTCGCGCGGCTTCCGCCAGCCCCTGTCTGAAGCGCTCGTTGAAGAGAAGGCGGTTCGGCAAGCCGGTCAGCACATCATGCGTGGCGAGATAGTGCAAGCGCTGGCGCATCTCCGTGATCTCAGAGATGTCATTGAAACTCGCGATGCAGTATCGCTCGCCATTGATCTCTATGGGTGTCGCCGAAAAGAGGGCTGAAACTTCCGTTGTATCGCCCTTTTGAATTGTTATCTCTCGAGAGTCGATTTTTACTCCGCCCTCCAGCGCCGACCTTATTGTGGCGCGATCCGGCTCTCTCTCCCATATCGAGAGAGAATACATGTTCTTGCCAATCAACGTGTTTCCGTCGTACCCAAGGAGGTTTTCCGAGTTTTTATTCACCTCGGTGATGATGCCTGAATCGAGTTTGCTCAGCATCATGCCGTAGGGCGCGGAATAGAAAGCCCGGTCGAACTTGATGCGCTCGCCCTCCATGTCGGCATTGAGGCGGCGGGTTACGGTCAGCACGAGGCTTATCGGCAAGAACACAGAAAGGATAAAAAGCATGAGGGCTGTCAGAATTGAAGTAAATTGACTTTTAAAAAAATCGTTCGTTTTTTCTGGAAAAAATATGAGGAGTGTCACGCCGATGAGCGCCGCCAGAATAAAATGAAAGAAGAATTTCGCGGTGCTTCGCGCAATATTCTTCATTGAGGCTGGCACGCGCTGTGTGAGAAGCCAGGCGATCTGGCCATAGAGAATAAGTCCGATTGTTGAGACCGCGAGGCTTCGCATCTGCAGCACGGGGCGCACGCTCGAGAAGTAGTAGAACACAACGGCGCTCAGCCCTATGAGCACGACATTCGGCACCCATACGGAGCGATCGAGCGCGAAAAATTTCTGAAGCCCGCG
>JAKALZ010000022.1 GCA_021813065.1 bacterium | reverse complement strand
GATCTGCCGTGGCCGACCCGGGCGCGGCGTCGGCGGAGCGGCTCGCGGCGCTTGCCGAAATCACCAAGGCGAGCGGGCTCGGTTCTGATGGGCTCGGTTCTGATGGGCTCGGCGCCGCAGGCAGACGCGGCCTCGCCCGCCCACGCTCCGGCGAGTCGAACAACCACATTCATACCTGCTACAGCTTCAGCCCCTACACGCCCGCCGCCGCCGCGCTGGCGGCGCGCAAGGCCGGGCTCGATGTGGCTGGCTCGGTCGACCACGACTCGTACGCGGCCGCCTCCGAAATGCGCGCCGCCTGTGCCCTGCTCGGGCTCGGGTCGGTCACCGGCTTCGAACTGCGCGTATCGCTCGCGGAAGCCGCCACGACCTTCCCCGAAACAACCGCGCGTCTCCTCACGGAACGCAAACTCAACAACCCCGATTCGACGGGTATCATCTACATGACGGTGCAGGGCGTTCCCTCAGGCGCGCACGCCGAGGTCGACCACTTTCTTCTGCCCATCCGGAGCGCGCGCCTCGCGCGCACACAGCGCATGGCCGATCGCGCGAACGAACTCCTCTCGAACCTCTCGCTCCCGCCAATCGACTTCGAGCGCGACATCCTCGCGGCCTCAAAGTACGCCGAGGGAGGCACCGTCACCGAACGACACCTCCTCGCCGCGGTATCACGCTCGATACTCTCCGAAGTCGCGCCCGGCTCCAAGCTCACCGCATGGCTCGAAGAGAACCTCGGCCTCGCGCTCTCGGCGTCCCAGCGGCGCACGCTCTCCGACGCCGGCAACCCTTACCTCGTCTACGACCTCCTCGGCACCCTCAAGGCGGGCTTCCTCGACCGCATTTTCATCCAGCCCCGAGAAGAATGCGTCGATGTCCGCGACGTGATAGCTCTCGCGGCGCGCATCGGGGCGATCCCCGCCTACGCGTACCTCGGCGACGTCGCTGAGTCTCCTACGGGCGACAAAAAGGCTGAAAAGTTCGAGGACGAGATCCTCGACGAACTCATGCCGGTACTCCATGATATTGGGTTCCCCGCGATCACCTACATGCCCCCACGCAACACGAAAGCGCAGCTCATGCGGCTCCAAGGCCTCTGCGCCCGTTACGGCTTCATGGAGATATCTGGCGTCGACATCAACCAGCCGCGCCAGTCCTTCAACTGCCCCGAGCTGCGCATGCCGGAATTCCGCCACCTCGACGACGCGACCTGGGCTATGGTCGCCCACGAGGCGCTGAGCTCGGTGGACCGCCGCCTGGGACTCTTTTCCAGAGATAATCCACACGCCCACCTGCCGATCGCCGAGCGTATCGCCATCTACGCCAAAGCAGGCCGGGAGCTCGACCTCTCGGACCCGCACTCGTATGAAATGCAGGCACAACGCCTATCTGAGGAGCATCGCCCATGAAAACCACCGCGCTTCCTGAAATTATCGCCCCCATCGTGCGAGGACTCATCCTCTCCGAAGCTTCCTTCTCCTGCATGGTGAAGTCGCGCTCTGGAAAGGAATCCTGTCCAAAGGAAAGCCTCAAGCTCACCCTTGCCAATATCGCGCCAGGCGCTGCCATCGACGAGACAGCCCTTGCAGCGGCGCTACGCAAAGCTCTTGCCCCTCGCGAGGCCCAAGCGATCCGCAGCCAGCTCCGGAGCGGCGACACCTGCCTCGATATCGAGAACGAGCGCGGCGAGGCGCTCGCGGGATTCTACCTTATTCCGCTAGAGCCCCTCGATCGCCGCTACAAAGTCGCCGCGCAGTCGCCGGGCGACCCGAGCCTTCTCTCAAGCGCCGCGCGCTCCCAGGCCGTCCGCGCAAAGATCGCCTTCGTCACGGGCGGCGCCCAGGGTTTTGGCGCGGAGATCGCGCGCGGGCTGGCGCACTCTGGCGCGGTGGTCTGGATCGCCGATATCAATCTGCGCGCCGCTCAGGCTTTCGCGAAAGAACTCTCCGCCGAGGCGAATGGCGCCATGATCTACGCGGTCGACATCGATGTCAGCGACGAAATATCGGTTGCGCGCGCCTTCGCCACAGTCGCCCAGACGAGCGGCGGCCTCGACCTCGTGGTCTCCAACGCGGGCATCCTCAAGGCTGGCTCCGTGCTCGAACAGCCCGCGAAGGATTTCCGCCTCGTCACCGACGTAAATTATGTGGGTTTCTTCAATGTCGCCCAGCACGCCGCGCGGCTCCTTCGCTTGCAGTGGCTCGGCGCGCCCGACTGGCACACCGACATCATCCAGATCAACTCGAAATCCGGTCTCGAGGGATCAAACAAGAATGGCGCCTATGCCGGTTCGAAGTTTGGCAGCATCGGGCTTGTGCAGAGTTTCGCCCTCGAGCTCGTCGAGTACCGCGTCAAAGTGAACGCGATCTGCCCTGGCAACTTTCTCGAAGGCCCGCTCTGGTCCGACCCGCAGCGCGGCCTTTTCGTACAGTACCTCAACTCGGGCAAGGTTCCTGGAGCAAAGACCATCGAGGACGTGCGCGCGTACTACGAGGCAAAGGTACCCATGCGGCGCGGTTGCTATGGCCCCGACGTGCTCAAGGCGATCTACTATCTCGTCGAGCAGGTCTACGAAACAGGCCAGGCACTGCCGGTAACGGGCGGCCAGGTGATGCTGAGCTGAGACGCGGATGCGCGGCACACCTTTTTTCATGCCCGCCGCGCCCATCCATAGCGTGCCCACCCTTGCGCGGCGCGCATGAAAGGAGCGAACCATGACCGACGCTATCGCGGTCCTCGACATAGGAATGACCAACAAGAAAGTCGCGCTCTACTCGGCAGAGCTTGAGATGATCGCCGAGCGAAAGCGCGTATTTCCTCCACTCATGCACGACGGCTTCGAGACGCACGATCTCGCCGGCATGGAGGAATGGTTTCTCTCGGTGCTTCGCGATTTCGTCAGCGAATTTAAAAGCACATATCGCATCCGCGCCATCGCGGTGAGCACCCACGGCGCGACCTTTGTCGCCGCCGACGGGGAAGGCAATCCTGTGGCACCCTGTGTCTATTACACGTACGAACCTGGGAGCGACTTCCACGAGCGCTTCTTCGCCCTCGCGGGCGAGCGCAAGGCACTCCAGGCCACGACGGGCACACCCGATTTCTCCGCCCTCATCAACCTCGGGAAGGGCATCTTTCTCATCAAGGAACGCTATCCAAAAGCGTTCGCGTTGGCGCGCTGGTTTTTGCCCTATCCACAGTACTGGAGCATGCGTTTTACGGGAAAGCCCGCGGCCGAGGGTACCTATATCGGCTGCCACACCTTTCTCTTCGACTGGGAGAAAAACCAGTATTCGAGCGTCGCGGACGCGCTCGAAATTCGCGCGCGGCTCCCCTCGCCCCTCGGAGAGCCCTGGGAAGTACTCGGCGCCATCACGCCTGATATCGCCGCGCGCACGGGACTCGCTCCGGATACAATAGTCACATTCGGCATCCACGACTCGAACGCATCGATCATGCCGCACCTCGCCACCATGGGCTACCGCGACTTTGTGCTCAACTCGACCGGCACTTGGTGCGTGCTCATGCACCCGGCAACGCGCTACCATTTCGAGCCTGACGAACTCGGCAAAGTTGTCTTTTTCAACCGCTCAGCTTGGAACACTCCGATAAAGACCGCGATCTTCCTCGGAGGCAAGGAGTACGAAACCTGGATCAACCTCATCGCCGCGATCCATAACACAACTCCCAAGAGCCTTCCAGAGCCATCGAAGGCCGACTACGCGCGCGTCCTCGCGGAGCGCACATGTTTTATCCTTCCCGAGATCGTACCCGGCTCCGGCCAATTCCCCGGCTCGGTGGCCCGCGCGGTCGAGCGCGGAGCTCGATTCACGCTTGCCCAGATCGAGCGCGGCGGACCTCTTCCCGAATTCCTCCGCGACACCGCGACGGCTCAAGCGGTTCTCAACACATCGATCGTCCTTCAAACCGAAGTCGCGCTCATCCGCACAGGGCTCACGGTGGGCACCGAAATCCTCACCGAGGGCGGTTTCCGCAACAACGGCGACTACAACAGTCTCCTCGCCTCAGCCTTCCCTGAAAACGCGGTCTACCTCACCGACTTGAAGGAGGCGACAAGCTTCGGCGCCGCCATGACCGCACTCGCCGCGCTCCGGGGCATCGATCCCATCGAGCTCTCGCGCTATATCCACGTTGAAATGTCGGCGGTGGCGCCCATGTTCGAGCCGAGCGCGCTCGCCGCGTATCGCAATGCCTGGCGAGCGTTAATTTAGTATATTTCATTGTATATCAGGAGGTTTTGAATGAAAACCAAAGCGGTCCGACTCTACGGAGTAAACGACCTCAGGCTCGAAGAATTCGAGCTTCCCGCGCTCAAAGATGATGAGATTCTCGCGCGCGTCGTGAGCGATTCGATATGCATGTCTTCCCACAAGCTCGCCATGCAGGGCGACGCGCACAAGCGCGTGCGCGCTTCGCTCGCCACGCACCCGGTCATTATCGGCCACGAATTCTGCGGCGAAATCGTCGAGGTGGGCAAAAAGTGGGCGCACAAGTTCAAACCCGGCACCCCCTTCGCGATCCAGCCCGCGCTCAACTATATGGGCACGCTCTGGGCGCCCGGCTACTCCTACCAGCACATCGGCGGCGACGCCACCTACATCATCATTCCCAACGAGGTGATGGAGATGGACTGCCTCCTCGAGTACAAGGCCGACGCCTTCTTTATGGGCTCGCTCTCGGAGCCTGTGTCCTGCATCGTCGGCGCGTACCACGCGCAGTACCACACGAGGGCGGGGAGCTATGTGCACGAGATGGGCATACGCGCGGGCGGCTCGCTCGCCCTCCTCGCCTCGGTGGGGCCGATGGGACTCGGAGCGATCGACTACGCGATTCACGGCGGAATCAAGCCTGCGCGCATCGTGGTGACCGACATCGACCAGGCGCGCCTCGACCGCGCCCAGAAGCTTATTCCCATCGAGTCCGCAAAGGCTGAAGGAATCGAACTCATCTATGTCAACACGAAGGACATCGCCGATCCCGTCGATGCGCTCAAAAAGCTCAATGGCGGCAGGCTCTTCGACGATGTATTCGTGTTCGCCCCGGTCAAGAGCCTCGTCGAGCTCGCCGACAAGCTCCTCGCCCACGATGGCTGCTTCAACTTCTTCGCCGGTCCCACCGACCCCAATTTTTCAGCGATGTTCAACTTCTACAACGTGCACTACGAATCGCACCACATGGTGGGCACCTCTGGCGGCAACACCGACGACATCCGCGAATCCCTCGCCCTCATGGCCAAGGGCATGCTGCGTCCCGAAACGATGATCACCCACGTAGGTGGCCTCAACGCCGTCGCCGCGACTACCATCGACCTCGACAAGATCCCTGGGGGCAAGAAGCTCATCTACACACACAAGAAGCTCGACCTCGTCGCGATCGCCGATTTCGCCGCGCGCGGCGCGACCGATCCTTTCTACGCAGAGCTGGCGCGCATCACCGCCGCGAACGACGGACTCTGGTGCAAAGAGGCTGAGGACTATCTCCTCGCCCACGCGCCGAATATCTGAATAAGGCTCCCCGCACAAGCGCGGGGAGCCTCTTTTCATACATAGCAATGCAAGGAGCAAAGCATGGACGAATTTGTGTTTCAAAATCCCACGAAAATTTACTTTGGCCCATCGCACGAAGCTGAGGCGGGGCGCATTGTCGCGCAGTACGGCACGCGCGTGCTGCTCCACTTCGGCGGCGCGAGCGCTGAGCGTTCCGGCCTTCTCCCCTTGATCCGTAAAGCGCTCACCGCAGAGGGCATCGAATTTGTCGAGCTCGGCGGCGTGAAACCGAACCCACGCCTGAGCCTCGTCTACAAGGGCATCGAGCTGTGCCGCGCGCACAAGCTCGACTTCGTGCTGGCGGTGGGCGGCGGAAGCGCCATCGACTCGGCGAAGGCGATCGCCGCGGGCGTGCCCTATTCCGGCGATGTGTGGGACTTCTACACTGGCAAGGCCCTGCCCGAAAAAGCTCTTGCGGTGGGAACCGTGCTCACCATCCCCGCGGCAGGCAGCGAATCGAGCCCCGGCTCCGTCATCACTAAGGAAGAGGGGCTCCTGAAGCGTGCTGTCAATGCCGACTGCCTCTTCCCGCGCTTCTCGATCCTCAACCCCGAGCGCTGCTTCACCCTCCCGCGCGAGCAGGTCGCGAACGGCGCCACCGACATCATGTGCCACCTTATGGAGCGCTACTTCACGAACTCGAAGCCCGTCGAGTTCACCGACAGGCTCATCGAGGCGACGCTCAAAACGGTCATCTCATCCGCGCCGCGCGTGCTCGCGAATCCGGCTTCATACGACGACTGGGCCGAGCTTATGTGGGCGGGCACGATCGCGCACAACAACCTCCTCAACACGGGGCGCGAGGGCGACTGGGCTTCGCACGACATCGAGCACGAGCTCAGCGCGCTCTACGACATCGCGCACGGCGCGGGCCTGGCCATCGTTACTCCCGCCTGGATGAAATACAATTTGAAGCATGATGTCGCCCGCTTCGCCCAGTACGCCGTGCGCGTCTGGAGCGTCGAGGACAACTTCTTCGACCCCGAGCGCACCGCGCTCGAGGGCATCGCACGGCTCGAGGCTTTCTGGTCCTCGATTGGCCAGAAAGTGCGCCTGTCGGGCCTCGGCATAGGCACGGACCGCCTGGCTGAGATGGCGCGCAAGTGCACCGATGGCGACACCCACACGGTGGGGCACTTCGTTCCTCTGCGCTCAGCCGACATCGAGGCTATCTACCGGCTTGCCCTCTAAGGATTTGCGCCCTCCGGCACGGAAACAGCGCGCGCAGAAAAAGAGGCTGCCCAGATTCTGGGCAGCCTCTTTTTTCAAACCTTAGATCAGATCGAGTTGTTTCAGTCGTACAGCAGCTGGGCGATGTCAGGCTGATTCATGTTGCTGTAGTCGTAGAACTTCGCGCCAGTGTCGACGTTCGCGACAGGCTCGCCGTTGATGGCTTTGACCGCGAGTTCAATGGCGTCGAATCCGATCATGTACGGATCCTGGGTGATGGCGCCAAAGAAGTATTTATTGCGGACAGCCGCTTTCTGGGCAGCGCCGGCGTCGAATCCGATCACCACGAGGCCAGGGTACTGCATTGGCAGCGCGGTTCCGTCGTTGGAAGCGGAGAGGACCGCGCGCGCGGTGCCTTCGTTCGAGCAGAAGATGCCGAGAATGTTGTCTCTCTTCACGCGGTTAAGAACTGCCTGCGCGGTGTTGGTCGCGTCAGTGTCTCTCGGAGACGCGGGAACAACCATGTCAAGAATGATCGCCTTGCCGCTCGTCGGAGTATCTGAGGCGATATACGCGGGGTTGCCGGTCACTTTGATGTCGCTCAGCGAGCGCTTGCCCTCGGTCGTGATGAGCTTGATCATCATGTCGCGGAAGCCCTTGCCGCGGTCGGTGACCGACTGGCTGGTCGCGTCCTGGTTGAAATCGATGATCGTGACGGGGTTCGCGGCGGTGGCGGCCATGATCTTGTCTTTGATGACCGGGAACATCTTCTGGGCGGCGACGCCGGCGGCGTTGTAGCTATTCGTCGCGGCGGTGGCGTAGATCGCGCCCTTCGGGGCATTCGGAACGCCAGAGTCGAATCCGATAATCGGGATGTGGCGGCGGATCGCCTCATTCAGCTGGTCCATAACCGAATTCGTGTCCAGGGCTGCCAAGCAGATAGCCGAGGGGTTCTTGGCCATGGCGTTGACGAGCATCTGTACCTGCGGCTGAATATCAGCTTCCGTGGGCGGTCCCTCGAAGGTCATCACGACATGATATTTATCGGCGGCTGCCTGAGCGCCCTTCATGACCGTCTGCCAGAACTGGTGCTGGAAGCCCTTGGAGATCATCGGGATGAAGACCGGGCCAGCGGCGAACAAAGGAACAGTCAGCGCGACCAACATAACGAGGGTCACGATTACTGTTCTAGCTCTTCTGGAATTTCTCATAGAAACCTCCCTTGCGATTCGGCCCCGGATGCTATTCGGGGCTTGGTTGCAAATACAAAGTCCGCGACGCGGACTGAATCCCAATATCACTTCCTGTTCAATGGATCGTCTTTCTGCTTCAGCATTTCGGAAAACTCGTGGTCGGCCGCGCGCTCTTCCGCGCGGAGTTTGGCGAGCTCAGCCTTCTCTTCAGCCTTCTTCGCCGCGAATGTCGTTTTCATTTCGCGCTGGGCCACCGCAATCTTCTTCTCTAATTCAGCGATCTTTGCGGTGTCGCCTGCCGCCCTCAGCCCCGCGAGCTCGTGACGCATGCCGGCGATCTTTTCGAGCGTCTCTGTCTTGTAAATGTCGGCGGCGGTTTCGATTCGAACCTCAGTCGCCTTCTTGTTCCGGTACATATCGAGGAGCACGGCGCCGATTACGATGATGCCCGTGAAGAAAGTCTGCCAGTGCGCCTGCAGATTCATCGATGGAAGACCGGTGGCGAGAACCGACATGATGAATACGCCGATGAGGGTTCCCCAAATGGTACCGATGCCGCCCGAGAGCGACGTGCCGCCTATAACCGCGGCCGCGATCGCGTAGAGCTCAAATCCTTGTCCCTGGGCTGGAAGCACGGTCGTATAGATCGCCGCGTAGGAAATGCCGCCAATACCCGCGGTTACGCCGGCGATCACGTAGACTAACATCTGCCACTTCTGGACATCGACGCCGGAGAGGCGGGCGGCCTCAATATTGCTGCCGATCGCGTAGGTATAGCGGCCTAGTTTCGTGTTGTTGAGAATGAGGTGACAGATCACACCGACGAGCAATAAAAGCAGCGCTCCGGTGGGTATCATGCCGCCTTTTGGGGAAAGGTACAGAAAAAGGTCCTTGTACCAGCCGCCTTGTTGACCGCGGATGGGGAAGGTCGCGCTCTGCACGTTCGAGACGATGGAGCCCACGCCCATCGAAATCATCATGGTGCCTAGGGTAACGATGAATGGCGGCATCTTCAGTCTCGACACGATGATGCCATTGAAAAACCCGAAGGCGGTGCCCACGAGGATTATGAGGAGGAGCGACGGAACCATGGGGAGACCGTGCTTGTGCGCAACACCGCCGATGAGCGTCGAGGCCATCATCACCGTTCCGATGGAGAGATCGATGCCGCCAGAGATAATGACAAAAGTCACGCCCATCGAAATGAACCCAATATAGAATGCAGCGTCGATGATATTGACGAGCGTCGGGTACGAGAAATAGTTCATCCCGAAGATTCCGAAGAATACATATAGGATGAGCAACGCCGCCGGGGCGAGCACATACTTCAAACCCCGTTCCTTGAACCGCTGCATGTGGCTAATGTTGATATTTTCTGGCGCCATGGTGTTCAACTCCCTGCGAGGACAGCCTGGTGCCCCATTGTGGCAAGACTCATGATGGCCTCCTGGCTCGCCTCTTCTATTTTTAATTCTCCGGTGATGCGACCTTCGCACATCACGATAATCCTGTCGCTCATACGCAGTATCTCGGGCAACTCCGAAGAGATCATGATGATCGACTTCCCCTCTTTCGTGAGTTCGTTCATCAGTGTGTAAATCTCGCTCTTCGCGCCTACATCGATGCCGCGCGTTGGCTCATCAAAAATGAGGATGTCGCAGTTGCGGATCAGCCACTTCGCGATGACAACTTTTTGCTGATTGCCTCCTGAGAGGTTTAGCAAGAGCTGCTCGATCGACGGCGTTTTGATGCTGAGCCGCTCGATGTACTTCTCAGTTACTTCGCGAACTTTTTTCGCGTTGATGAACAGCCCTCGCTCGAACTCTTCGTAGGTCGCCATTACCGTGTTATCTTTCACGCTGAGATTGACCGCGAGCCCAAATCGCTTCCGGTCTTCCGAAAGGTAACCGATTCCCTTGGCAACCGCATCCTCGGGTGAACGAATCCTGACACGCCGGCCATTGACCTCAACCCAACCGCTTTGTACCTCGTCCGCGCCGAATATCGCGCGCGCGGTTTCCGTTCGCCCGGCCCCGATGAGGCCTGAAAAACCAAGAATTTCCCCCTTGTGAAGGCAAAAACTCACATCGCGAACGAGTTTGCCCGCATGCAGGTTGTGCGCGCGCAACACCACGGGGGCGTCAGGCGGCACGGTGCTCTTCACCTTTGGCTGCTCGTAGATGACGCGCCCAACCATCATGTTGATGATCTGCGCTTTGGTGACTTCGGAGGTTTTTTTCGTGTCAACGAGCTCGCCGTCTCGCAATACCGTCACACGGTCGGCTATCTGGTGAATCTCCTCGAGGCGGTGGGAGATATGAATCATACCTACACCCTGGCGCTTGAGGTCGCGCATAATCGCGAAGAGTTCGGAAATCTCAGTGTCGGTGAGGGCCGCAGTGGGCTCATCGAGAATAAGAATCCTGAGCCGGTGCGATACGGCTTTCGCGATCTCGACCATCTGCTGCTTCCCCACCGTGAGGCGACCCACAAGCTCCGTCGGGTCGATATTCATCTTAAGTCGTGTAAAAAGCTCCTTAGCCCGCCTGTTCTGCTCCCGTTTATCGAGCAGAATGCCGCCCATCATGGTGGATTCCCTGCCGATAAAGATGTTCTGCGCGACCGTGAGGTGATACATCATGTTGAGTTCTTGGTGGATTATCCCGATACCCATTTCGAGGGCATGTTTTGGATCGCGCGGGTTGAAGAGATGTCCCATGTAGTGGATTTGACCAGAATCTTTTGGATTTATACCAACGAGGACCTTCATCAGCGTCGACTTTCCGGCGCCATTCTCGCCCACAAGCGCGTGGATTTCTCCCTCATCGAGATCAAAATTCACTTGGCGAAGGGCGTGTACGCTTGTAAAGCGTTTATCGATCTTTTCCATCGACAACAATTTGGTAGCCACGCGTACAACTCCTTTTTCCGAGATCCGCGTGCGAGAGCGCGCAAGAATCGCTCCATGCGCGGCGATTACTCCGCATTCTCCCGGTACTTTTGCCGGTGAATTCGCACAAGTAAACGATTACATAGTTTTATTGATCCGTCAAGATCGAAAAATCATAAATCTGTCGGAATCATTGCAATCGCTGAATGTAGAGAAGGAACACGGCATTTCATGAGGATAAAACGACAAAAAACCAGGTGCGCTGAAGGGTTGTAAATTTTCGAGAGGCGGATCACCGTGAAGCGCGATGCCTCAATGCAATTTCGAGCGGAACGCGATCTACGCTTCCGTATCGAGCCAAACTCTCAATCGCCGAATCTGTTCGCGCACGCGCAGGGGAGCCGGGCCGCCGGTCTGCATGCGTCGCGCCACGCACTCCTGCGGGTCGAGGTAGCGGGCAAGCTCCGCGGCGTTCACTCCAGCACGATCGAAGGCCTCGTGCACCTCGAGATCGGCCTGGGCTATGGTACGCAGGCTCTTTCCCTCTTCGACGCAGCGCTGCACGAGCAGTTTGGAAGCCTGATAGGCGGTTCTGAAGGGCACACCGAGCTTCACGAGGTACTCGGCGACATCGGTGGCTTCGAGATAGCCGTCGTCGAGTGCCGCGCGCATCTGGGCGACATTCGGCACGAGACTGCGCACCAGCACCGCGAAGGCGCTTAGCGCGCCATTCACCGCCTCTTCGATCTCGAAGAAGAGCGCCTTGTCTTCCTGCAGATCGCGATTGTACGCGTAAGGAATGCCCTTCTCCATCGCCAGAAGGGCCTGGAGGTTGCCGAACACCCTGCCGGCCTTGCCACGAATGAGTTCAGCCGGATCGGGGTTGCGCTTTTGCGGCATGATGCTCGAGCCGGTGCTCGCGGCAGGCAGAATCGATACGAAGCTATACTCCGACGAAGCCCAGAGCACGATATCCTCGCTCGCTCGCGACAGGTGCGCCATGAGCGTGGCGCATGCGGCCGCGTACTCGATCGCCGCATCGCGATCGGCCACGGCGTCCATCGTGTTCATCGACACGCGGGCGAACCCGATCAAGCCCGCGGTCCGCTCCCTGTCCACCGACAGGCCGCTTCCCGCCAGCGCCCCTGCGCCCAGCGGGCTCTCGTCCGCGCGCGCCGCGGCGTCGGCCAGCCGCCCCACATCGCGTTCGAGCCCTGCGCACCAGGCAAGCACATGGTGCGCGAGCGTCACGGGCTGCGCCCGCTGAAGGTGCGTGTAGCCGGGCATCAGTGTCTCGATATTGGCCTCGGCAAGGTCGAGACAGGCAGCGAGCGCATCTTTCGCGAGGACCCGCGTCGCGCGGCAGGCATTGCGCACGTGGAGCTTGAAGGCGGCGGCCACCTGGTCGTTGCGGCTTCTTCCTGCGTGGATGCTCTTGCCCGCATCGCCGAGGCGGCGCGTGAGCTCATCCTCCAAGAAGGAGTGCACATCCTCCGCACTCTGGTCGACCGAGAGCGTACCCGCTTCGAGCTCCTTGCGAATCTTCGCAAGCTCATCGACGAGGGCGGACGCGTCCTGCCTTGGAATGATCCCCTGCTCGCCCAGCATGATCGCGTGCGCCTGCGAGCACTCGATATCTTCGAACACGAGCCTCGCGTCGACCGAGATGCTCGAGAGAAAACGCTCGACCATTGGGTCGAGCTGCGCCCGCGCGCCAGCCTGCCAGAGTTTTGCCATTACCCTTCTGTCTCCCTCAATCCCCCGCGGGAGCAGTATACCCTGAGCTGCCCGGCTTGGCGACATCGGGTCCAGCGGCGATTCCATACTTTTTTAGCCGCTCGTTGAGGCGCGCCCGCACCTTGGTGGGCAGGCCGAAAAGGTTGATGAATCCGGTCGAGTCTTTGTGCGAGAAGAGGGGGCCCGTGGTAAAGCTCGCCAAGCTGGCGTCGTAGAGCGAGTACGGCGAAGAGGCACCCGCGAACACGAGGTTGCCCTTGTACAGCTTCAGGTTGACCGTTCCCGTAATCACACTCTGCGTCGAATCGATAAATGCGTTGAGCGCCGCGCAGAGCGGGCTGAACCACTCGCCCTCGTAAAGAATCTCGGCAAAGCGCTGAGCCACCGTCATCTTGAAGGACAAGGCCTTCTTGTCGAGACAGAGCTGCTCGAGCCTGTCGTGCGCCTCCATGATGATGGTGCCGCCCGGAGTCTCGTAGACGCCGCGCGACTTCATGCCAACCACCCTGTTTTCGACGAGATCCGCGATGCCAATTCCATTCTCTCCGCCGATCTTGTTGAGCTTCTTTACAATAGAGACCGGATCGAGCTTTTCTCCGTTCACCGCGACAGGCACGCCGTTCACGAACTCGAGTTTGACGTACTCGGGTTTATCAGGCGCCTTGTCGGGGGTTACGCACATCTTGAGCATGCCCTCGAAGTGCGGCTCGTTGGCCGGATCC
>JAKALZ010000294.1 GCA_021813065.1 bacterium | reverse complement strand
CCGTGATCATCGTGAGGCTTATGCCGATTGCCATGATGCCGTACTCGGGGAACTGGCGCATCATCGAGTTGAAATCGGCCATCGTGGCGAATTGGTTCGGCCTCAGGATCGTCATCAGCACGAATACGAAAATCAGCATGATGAGAAGGCGCAGGATGTTGGGATCGCGCGCGCGCCGAGCCTTGGAGATGGCATTCGATGGAACTTTGGTCTTCATGGCTCCCCCCTACGCCGAAGTCTTCTGCGCCTGTGCGCGCCTGCGCCGCGTCGCGTTGATCTGCCGCGCGGTCACTCCCGTCCCGATAATGATCACCGCGCCTGTGAACACGCGCGTCCAATAGGTCGGAACCCCGATGAGAATGAGACTGTTGGACAGTATCGTCATCAGCGCGACGCCGAGCATGGTACCGGTCAGCGTGCCCAATCCTCCAGTGACGCGCGTTCCGCCAAGCACGACGGCGGCGATCACCGTCAGCTCCATGCCCAGCATCGTCGAGGGATCGGCATAGGCCATCATCGATATGCGCGCGATGCCCGTAATGCCCGCGAGCACTCCGACAAAGCAGTACAGGAACATCTTGATCCAGCGGACATTGAAACCCGCGCGCTCAGCCGCCGCCTCGTCGCCGCCGATCGCGTAGATGCCCCGGCCGAGCATCGTGTAGCGGAGCAGAAAGAACACCAGTATCAAAATCCCAATCAAAATGAGTATCTGCACCGGCATGTTCGAGGTGAGCTGCGTCTGCGGATTTGTCGCGGTAAAGAGGATGTCCTTTCCGTGCCGCGCGATCGCAGGCGGCACATCGGAGGCGCTCGCGGAGAACGCGCCGAACATGAGCCCCGTAAAGAGGCTCGAGGTGCCAAGCGTCACGACAAGGGTCGGCAGCTTCATAAAACCAATGAGAAATCCGTTCAGCGAGCCCATGTGCAGCCCGAGTCCCGCCGAGATCGCGTACGCCAGCAGTACGCTGCCCGAATAGTTCGACGCGAGAAGCATCCGGTCCGTCACATACATCGCGAGCGACGCGATGGCGGTGAAGGATACGTCGATTCCCCCCGAGACGATGACCATCATGCAACCGATGGAAAAGAGCGCCGGCACGATGAGCGAGCGCGCGAGGTCGACAAGATTGTTGCCCGAAAAGAACTGCCCCGATCGCACCTGGATCAACAAGCTGAGCAGAACTATCGCGGCGAAAACGTATGGTTCCGATCTTCGTGTGAGCCGTTCCGCAGAAATCACCTTCGCTACCTCCCTATCCCTTACGCGATGCCGGTGGACAACTCGCTGAGCGTCGACTCAGTGGTCGCCGAAGGATCGAGCTCCTGAATGAAGGCCCCGTCGCGCATTACGAGTATTCTGCTCGCGCAGGCGAGCACTTCCGGAAGATCGTCCGATACAATGATGATAGCCAGGCCACTGGCGGCGAGCTTTCGCATGAGCGCGTGGATGTCGTACTTCGAGCCGATATCCACGCCCATCGTCGGGCCGTTCAGCATCAGAATGGAGAGATTGTTGGCGAGCCAGCGGGCGAGCACCACCTTCTGCTGGTTTCCTCCGGAGAGCGTCTTCACGGGAAGCTCTGGATTCTTGGTGGCGATCGAGAGATCCTGAATCCACTTCTTGGTGGTTTCGGCAATCGCGCGTGTTCTAAGGAAACCCAGGCGGCTGCTGAGCTGGTCGAGCACGGAAATGACAAGGTTGCGGCGAATCGCCTGTGGCAGAAAGAGCCCTTCGGTGAGGCGATCCGCGGGAACATAGCCGATGCCGTGTTTGATGGCGTCCTTGACGCTCGTGATATTCGCTTTTTTGCCTTTTATCGCGACACTTCCCGAATCGGGTCTCAATATGCCGAAGAGGGTCTCGACAAGCTCGGTGCGTCCCGAGCCAAGCAAGCCGGTGATTCCGAGAATCTCGCCAGGCGCGAGGTCGAACGAGATGTTCGAGTACGCGCCATTCAGGCTGAGTCCCTTCACCGACAGGATCGGCGCGCCGGCTGCCATGCCCGGCTCATATCGCTCATCCTCGAACTGCCGCCCCGTCATATGGTACACGAAGGTCTTTCGATCGAGGTCGACCGTCGCGCCGCTCGCGACATTTTCGCCGCTCCGGAGGATCGTGTAGCGTTCGGAGATCTCGAACACTTCGTCGAGTTTGTGCGACACGAAAAGAATTGAAAGACCGCGCGCCTGCAGTTGCTTGATCACCGCGAAAAGGGCCTTCACCTCCTTCTTGGTGAGCGCCGATGTCGGCTCGTCCATGATGATGAGCTTCGCTTCCTGCAGGAGGGCCCTGCTTATCGCGATAAGTTGCCGATCCGCGACCGAGAGATTCTCGACGCGCTCATCGAGGTCGACTTCAAAACCGATCTGCGCGACGGCATTGGAGGCGATTTTCCTCGCGCGTTTGTAGTTCATGAACTTGCGATTGCCCATGAGTTCCATGTTGAACGCGAGATTTTCCATGACCGAGAGGTTGGGGAAGACTGAAAAATCCTGGTAAATGACCTGGATACCGAGTTTGATCGCGTCGATCGGGCTCAAATGGGAAAAATGCTTTCCATTAATCTCGATCCTGCCAGCGTCCGGTTCATGCACGCCTGAGATGACCTTGATCAGCGTTGATTTTCCAGAGCCATTTTCGCCCGCGAGGCAGTGAATCTCGCCCTGCCCGATTTCGAGGCTCACGCCCTTGAGCGCCTGCACACCGCCAAACGATTTCGCGATTCCCTCAACTTTCAGCACCGAGGTCGCCATCACCACCTCCCCGCCAGTAAGGGCGTGGGGGAGCGCTACCGCTCCCCCACGCCTATGAAGATATGAACAGACTGAAATTAGAAGCCGAAGCTGTCGACATTATCCTTGGTGATCGTGATCCAGCCCTTGCCCTGCAGCACTTTCTTGGAGCCGGGGGCGAACTGCATCGAAGTCCAACCAGGAGCGGTGAGGTTGCAGCCGTTCTCAATCTTCTCTCCCTTGAGAATCTTAACCGCCAATGCC
>JAKALZ010000021.1 GCA_021813065.1 bacterium | reverse complement strand
ACGCTTGCCGCCTCGAAAGTACTCTTTGAGAAAGGATCGCCCGTTTTCATCACCTACAACTACCGAGGAGGAACCCTCGGCGTGACACATCTGCCTGATCACTCCATCGTGATGGATTTCCCGCTCGACACTCCACTGCCCCTCCCGGTGCGTGAAGAATTCCGGACCTTCTTCCCAAGCACGCGTATTGTTTCCTGCGTGATTGGGCAAACGACGCAGAAAGTGATCCTGCGTATCGAAGATGATGACGATATCGAACGCATCCGCCCGGATTTCGGGGCAATGCGGCTGTATGCGGGTGTCGGCGATCGAGGTATAGGCATAACGAAACGCTCGACGCGCTATGATTTTGTATCGCGCTACTTCAACCCTTGGTTCGGAGTCGATGAAGACCCGGTAACCGGTTCCGTGCATACCGTGCTTGCTGCCTACTGGGGAGCGCAATTGCGCAAGAGTACCCTCCACGCTCACCAGGCTTCATACAGACCTGGCGATCTTGAACTTCAGATTGAAGGCGAAATTGTCCACATCGCAGGGAAGGCGACCATCGTGCTCCAGGGAGTAATTGAGCTATAATGCGGTCAAATGAGGATGCTGGAGGCGCGCGATGAATCTCCGGATCAAACGAGACGGCGCCGGCCTTCCTCTTATTCAGACCGAGCGGCTTGTGCTGAGAACCCTCTCCTCATTGGACGCCGAGGCACTCTTCAAGTACAGAAGCAAGGCCGAGGTGCTTCGATTTCAGCACTTTCATCCGACATCGATCGAGGACGCGCGCGACTTCATCGCGCGCGCTTCGCGCTCCTTTACCACAGAATCCACCTGGCATCAATTCGGCATCTTCCTGCAGAATGGCCTCATTGGCGATATCGGCGTCCATTTTTTCGCAGGGAAAAACCGGAATTGCGAGATCGGGTACACGGTTGATCCGTCGTACCAGCGCCGAGGGTACGCTCGTGAAGCTGTGTGGGGAATTGTCGGGCTGCTTTTTCATGAGCTGAAGAAGGAATGCGTGTTCGCGGTGGTCGATGTGCAGAACACCCCATCTATCGGCCTTCTGCGCAGTATCGGCTTTGCGGAGCTGTCTTCTGCGCCCAAGGCCGCGGAAGCCTTACAAGCCGGGGGCATGCCGGAATGCGCGCGCGAAGAAGTGTGCTTCGAACTCACCTTCGATGCTTGGCGTTCCCGATCGACTGAGTTGTAGTATAATAGGCTCTTCCGGCGACTCTACCTAATGGGAGGATCTATGAAAGAAGCCATTCAATATCTGGCGAAGTGCAACGCCATCGAAAACCAGGATATGCTCAGCGTCATTGAAAAGAATATTCCAGACCCCCTCGCATTGCCGCTGTCCGGTTATTTCTTCAAAACCCTGGGACAGCTGCTCGAGCACATATACCTTGGCGACCGGCATCTCATCAAAATGTTCCTCGACATCGATACATATGGCCATGACATCGAGCGAGAAGCACGCGCGCTCAATGAGGGCACCCAGCCACTTTTCAAGGATTTTGGCGAATTTCTCGAGTATCGCAGGAAAATGGATGAGTTCCTGATCAAGTATGCAGACTCGATCAATGAGGAGGATCTCTTCAAAACCGCGTCGAGGATAAATCGCAGAGGCGAAAAGCAGGAAAAAGTAGCCTGGAAAGCCTGGCTTCACGTCTTCAACCATCAAACGCACCATCGCGGCCAGATCAGCGATATTCTCGACACCATGCAGATCGAAAACAATTATTCCAACTTGATCACGATAGAATAGGCGGAAACACTATGGATCATCTTTATATCCTGTGGACGAACGCAGATGAGCTTACCTTCGACAAAATGGTCGCTATGTATGCGAAGAATGCGCTGCTCAAGCAATGGTGGAAGGAAGTTACGCTCATTATCTGGGGCTCGACCGCACGCCTCGCGGGGACTTCTGAACCTGTGCAGCACAAGCTGCTTGAATTGAGAGACGCTGGAGTCCACCTCAGCGCGTGCAAAGCCTGCGCAGACTCGCTTGGCGTCACCGCGGCGCTGGAAGGATTGGGCATCGAAGTGAAATATTGGGGTGAGCCTCTCACCGCGCTGCTGAAAAATGATGAAAAACTCATCACCATATGAAAATTGAAAAATTGAGCCTAGCCACCGTTCCGCAATGGCTTGAATTCTTCGACAAGAGAGCATTCGCCGACCACGCGGATTGGCAAGGCTGCTACTGCACCTTTTATTTCCAGCCCAAACCGGAGGGCTTCGGAAATCGACGCGCGAAACGACGCGAGTATGCGGTGTGGCTCATCGAGAAGGGAATCATGCGCGGATACCTCGCCTTTGAGGGTGATCATGCCGTTGGATGGTGCAACGCGAACGACCGCGCACAGTTTGGACGGCTTGCCCCGCTCTCCGCCAAACGCGAAGGATACACCGCGGTTGAAGCCTATCCGCAGCGCGACAGCAAGAGTGAATTCAGAAATTTCCATGGTCCCTACGGAATGTACACGCGGCTCGGGTTTCAAGAGGTAGCGGAGCACGCGCACGGCCAGCTTGTCGTGCGAAGATCGCTGTAGCGCCCAGCCTATGCGCGAAGAACAGCTCTCAACAATTGCCATAATCACAGGGGCGAACAGAGGCATAGGAAAAGCGACTGCGCTGGCGTTCGCGCAACGAGGCATGGTCGTCATTTTGGCATGCCGGA
Organism: bacterium; assembly: GCA_021813065.1. Classification (GTDB taxonomy): domain Bacteria; phylum Spirochaetota; class Spirochaetia; order Treponematales; family Rectinemataceae; genus Rectinema. Next base: position 10,620 of record JAKALZ010000021.1, on the reverse strand, counting down.
ACATGGAGAGCGCGGAACGCGCCCGGTCGGAGATTATCGCGCAAACCCATAATAAAAACGTGCACGCGCTCCACCTCGATCTCGCGTCTCGAGAGTCTGTGGAGCTCTTCGTGCGCGAATTTCAAGCTCGCTTTGACCACCTCAATATTCTCGTCAACAACGCGGGAATCTCTACCATGGCCCGGACTTTCACTTTGGATGGCTATGAATCGCATATCGGCACCAATTTCATTGGGCCAGCTCTGCTCACAACGCTCCTGTTGCCATATTTCCAGCCGCATGCCGACAATCGCGTTGTCAACGTAGTCTCCAATATCTATCGAATCGGCCTGTTTCGACTCGAGCGAATGAATATGTATCGATGGTTCAAAGCATACGCTGTTTCTAAGTATTTGCTCCTACTCTTCACGCTCGAACTAGCTGATCGGCTTAGCGGCCGTGGTATCGCGGTGAACGCGGTGCACCCGGGCATCGTCAAGACTTCCATCATGTACACCGGGAAGTGGTTCGATATCATAATCAAAATTATTCTCTCGCCATTCTTCATCGATGTGGCTGAAGGTGCCGCGACGAGCGTGTACGCCGCGACCGCGGAAGAAGTGAAAAATGTAAGCGGCCAATATTTTTCAGACTCCAAGGCCCGCCGCGTCCCGCGATTGTATAATCGCCCGAAAGAACGGGCGATCGTGTGGGATATTGTTCAGAAAATAATTGACGAGATCTAAAAAAGATTCTTTTACGGTGGATAACTTCATGCTATAGTCGCTGCGGTGAGGTTACCGTAGTCATATTGCCGCATAACCTCCCTGATCTTCGATTGCCTGTTATTCCAGGAGAATGACACGATGCGCGAAGTAAAAAAACAAAGTCTCTCGGAATCTGCGCTGCTCCACCTTCTTCCAGGTGTGCTTTTGGCCGCGTTTCTCGCACTCTTCTCATATATGTTCAGGGATCGTGGCGTCCCCGCGATTTTTTTTCTGCAAGTCGGCGTCTTTTTCGTGATGATTCCGACGATGTACGCCATTGCGAGACGGTATCAGAAAATCGAAGGGCTGTCATCGATCAAAGATCTCGTGCGACCTCGGCAAAAGGTGCCATGGTATGAATTCGCGCTGTGGACAGTTCTGATATTCGTCTTTGCCGCGCTCGTGCTCACACTAGCGGGGAAAAGCATTAATCCCGCACTGAAGAGCGCACTGTTTGGCTGGATTCCGAATTGGCTCGATATCACCGACATCTTTGCGCGCCCGACCGCATATTCAAATTCGTGGCGGCTCATCGTGTGGGTGTTCGGACTCATCGCGACCAGCATTGTGGGGCCGATTGTCGAAGAGTTCTACTTCAGGGGATTCCTGCTCCCGAGAATCCGGGGGAAGGTAATCGGACCCGTGCTCTGGGGGGCCTGCCTCTTCGCGCTCTATCATGTTTTTTCGCTTTGGCTCGTGCCAGCGCGGATTATCGCGCTGATTCCGCTCGTGTACATCACCTTGAAGAAGAGAAACATCGGAATCGCGATTGCTGCGCACTGTATTCTGAATATCGCGGGAGATTCGATCTCGTCCTTGCCCATTCTGCTGGGATGATGGAACCTACCGCGGGAGGTGCATCGATATGGGAATTGCCATTGCCATTATACTTGGCGTAATCGCCGTTTCTGGGATATCGGCGACCTTTGATTATCTTGGGAAGCGCGCGAAGGGAGTATCGGGCGATCTCGCGCGGAAAATCGATGAGCTTGAATCGCGATTGCGGACGCTGGAGAGCGCGGCCGTCACGAAAGACGATGAGATTCGGCAATTGGAGCACAAAGTCGAATTCTTGGACCGTTTGCTCGAAGACAAGTCGAAAAAATAAAATATTCACTCGTCGGCATGCATATGAGTGCGAATCCAGCGCTCAAGTGCCTCGCTCATTGGGAAACGGCACCATGCGTCACCATCGAGCTCAGTGTCATAGCGAAGCGAAATTGCGTCGTCGAGCATGCGAGGCCTTCGCTCCGGGCCGTCCTCTTCCCAGAAATTAAGCGGATACATTGAGAGGATTGGCAACTCCTGGCGTTCATTCGGGTGCGTCGTGTGCGCGACCGCGAGACTGAGCGCCGCCTGGTGCAGAAAAATCCTGTGCGGCTCGCTCTCCGCGCAGAGGGCGCGGAGAGTATCGTCGGAGACAAAGCCGCGCATGAAACGCTCCCACTCCTGAAAGATTCCAAGTTCGACGCGCGCGCCGACAAGCCCCGCCGCGATGTAGAATCGAAGATTTCTGCGGTCGATGTAGCTTATTGCAGTTCCAATGTCAGACTCATCGACACCGCTCAATTCGAAGACTCGGCTCCAGAAGGGATCAACCTTGCGCGACACCCCCGCGTCAAGCCCGATATTCTTCACATTGACAGGCCTGAAGGAGCATTTTTTATCGTGCGTGAGTAAAAGCGATGAAATATCGCCCACCACTAGGGAATCCCGATCGAACCAGAGGAGTTGGTCGACAAATCCTTCGGCAATTCGCTCCGCTTCTGCGGCGGCCGAGGCCTTTGCGGCGAACGGATACGTGCTGAACGCCTGGTCGATCGCAAAAGGAAGTATCGAAACTCTGAGCCCTGAAGCTCGGCGAAGCGTGGATGCGCTGAGTCGTGAAAGATCGTCGCACATGATCCAGATTGGCCAATCTCTCGTGCTGCCACCAAAGGCCCGCACGCTCTCCGCAAGCAAGAGCAAATCGGTTTGCGGCGTTCCGCGGTAGGCATAATTTGAATACACGACAAGGCAATTGGCATTCTCTGGAGTCGCCGACATAGTCACTATTCTCATGCCGCCAAAGATAAAAAGTCAAGCTTCGCTTGTCGACGGCGGTTTTTGGAATTAGGCTTTATCATATAGATTTTGATATGAGGATCGAGGTATATCATGAACGCAAAAATACTCTACTTTTCACATGGCGGCGGTCCATTACCAATATTGGGGGATCCTGGGCACGCATCGATGGTAGCATTCATGCGGGCCTTGCCCTCCACGCTTGCGCGTCCAGAGGCAATTATCGTAGTCAGCGCGCATTGGGAATCCCGCGAGGCGACACTGACCGGTGGGGCTACCCCTCCCCTTCTCTACGATTACTACGGCTTCCCTGAAGAGGCGTATCAGCTACAATATCCTGCCCCAGGAGCACCCAAGCTTGCCGAGGAAATCGCCGAGATGCTCCATGGTGCCGGAATCGGCGCGCGCGTCGACCCACATCGCGGGTTTGACCACGGCATGTTCATCCCATTGAAGCTCATGTATCCAGAGGCTGACATTCCTACTCTGCAGCTCTCCATTCTTCACAGCCTCGATCCAGCGGCACACTTAAAACTTGGAGCCGCCCTGCGGCCGCTGCTCGAAAGAAATGCCCTCGTAATCGGTTCCGGTTTTTCGTTCCACAATCTGCGCGCCTTCGAGTGGGATGGCGTGCCACGGCCGGACGCGCGCAACGACGCGTTCCAGGACTGGCTGATCGCGACTTGCGCACGCGAAATGCCTCAAGAAGTGCGCGAAGCCGCGCTTACAAGATGGGAGGAAGCTCCGGGGGCTCGCTACTGCCATCCGCGCGAAGACCATCTCCTACCCCTCCATGTCTGTGTGGGGCTTGCGGGAACAAAGGCACACGTGATCTTCGACGACGCGATCCTTGGGAAGCGCGCACTCGCCTTCATGTGGAACGCATGAAATTGGGCGAGAACGATTCTTCGCATCGCATCGCACCTCGAAACAGAAAAGGGAGAGACAACAATGATCCAAGTGATTTTCCACATCGACGAGACAGAAAAATGGAATCTTACGCTCGCGAACGTGCACAATCTCCTCGCAGGGATAGACACGAGCGCGTCCCACGTCGAAATCCTCGTGAATGGCGCGGCAGTCGAGGTTTTCAGCGGTCTCGATGACACACTGAGGCGAAAAATGCACCTGGCCACCCAAAAGAATGTCCACATCCGAGTGTGCCGCAACTCGCTTAAAAGCCATGACATCGACGCGGCGTTCCTCCCGGAATTCATCGAGACCGTACCAATCGGCGTGCTCGAACTCGCGGAGAAGCAGCACGAGGGTTTTGCGTATATAAAGCCATAGAGCAACCTCATTCGTGAAATATTGACCTAGCTCGATCCGCTCGCTACTCTAGCCGCATGAAGATTGTCATAGCGAATGATCATGGTGCGGTCGAACTCAAATTCAAGCTCATTGACTGGCTCAGCGCGCAGGGCCACGAAGTAGTCAATCTAGGGGTCGACGCGGAAGATCGCGTCGATTATCCAGATCAGGCCGGACTTGCGGTGCGTGAATTCGAAAAGGGCGGTTACGATTTTGGCATCGTGTGCTGCGGCACCGGCATCGGAATATCGATTGCCGCCAACAAATATAAGGGAATCCGTTGCGCCCTCATACACGACAGCTACACGGCGCTTATGGCGAAAGAGCACAACAACGCAAACTTCGTCGCCTTCGGCGGTAGAGTCGAATACGCCGAGCCGGTCGAACACATTCTTGATGTATTCATGAAGGCGGATTTCCAGGGTGGCCGCCACGCGACGCGCGTCGCGAAACTCGACGAACTCTGTTAACGCGAAGAGCCCGCCAAGGTGATCCCTTGGCGGGCTCTTCGCGTATTCTGTAGAGCGGGAGCGCGCATTGCGCGCTTCATTCACGCGATAGTGTAGATTCGCCCCGCCTTGACGATTTCAACTTCCTTCGCTCCGGCGTCGAGCACATGCCCGCGCATCGCGGTGAGAGCCTCGCTTTCGCCATGGACCAGATACACTTTTTTCAGTCGGTCCTTGTCCACACAAGAGAGCCAGTCGACAGCCTCTTTCCAATCCGCGTGCGCGGAGAAAGCGTCAATTTCCTGAATATCGGCGCGCACCTGATACCAGTCGCCGTGGATGCGCACCTGCTTTTCGCCATCCTTAAGGCGCCGGCCAAGTGTTCCTTCAGCCATATATCCAACGATCAACACTGTATTCGCGGGATCTTCGAGACCGTGCATCAGGTGGTGCTGAATCCGGCCAAACTCGCACATGCCATCCGCGGAGATGACGATCATCGGACCTTTCGCAAGGTTGAGCGCCTTCGATTCATCAACGGATCGGGCGAACTTGAGCTCTGAGAATCCGAAAGGATTCTGCGCATGCGAGGTGAAGAGATCGTAGGTCTCCTTATCGTAGCACTCGGGGTGAATCGCGAAGATGCTCGTGGCGTTGAGCGCCATGGGTGAGTCGACCCAGATGGGCATTTCGGGGATTTTGCCTTGATCGTGGAGGAGGTGGAGGTAAAAAATCAGTTCCTGAGTTCGCTCGACCGCAAATGCGGGGATAATGAGCTTGCCATGTTTCTCCGCCGTTCTGTTCACAGCTTTCTCGAGCCTCGAAACGGCGTCGACTGTCGCTTCGTGAAGTCGATTTCCGTAGGTACTCTCAAGGAGGAGAATGTCGATTCCATTAAGGCATTCGGGATCTTTGATGATCGGTTTGTTCTTTCGCCCAAGATCGCCCGAGAAACCGAGTACCGCGCTGTTCCCCTCTTTATCCTTCACGGTAATCCGCGCGAAAGCTGAGCCGAGAATATGCCCCGCATCGAGGAATTCAAGCTGAATTCCGTCCGCGATCGTGAGCGGGCGATGGTAGCTCACCGTGACAAACTGATCCATTGCGTGGATGACGTCGAACTCATCGAAGAGTGGTTTCCAATCGAACTTTTCGTTTCTCTTTTGGGCTTGCTTCGTGAGGTACTCGGCATCGCGCGCTTGGATGTGCGCGGAGTCCGTCATGATGAGGTTCGCGAGATCCCTTGTTGCGGAAGTCGCGTAGATCGATCCCTTAAAACCCTTCTTCACAAGATAGGGCACAAGGCCGCAGTGGTCATAGTGCGCATGCGTAAGTACGAGCACATCGATCGACGCTGGATCGACTGCGTCGCCAAGCAGGGCTCGGTTCTTTTCGTCAGATTCAACGCGTTTTCCTTGGAACGCACCGCAATCGACGAGAACTCTCGTCGAATCCACTTCCAACAGATGCTTTGAACCGGTGACTTCTTCCGCCGCACCGAGCGATCGAACTGTTATACTCATACTATTGAATATATCCCCAGGCAGCGCTGAAAACAATCGCTTTTTCAGGCTCGGAACCGGATTTTGAACCCAGTTGCGAAAAACACACGGATCAGCTACATTGTCCGTGTCGCATGGCTTCCGATATACAGGCCCTCAGGGTTGAAAAACTCTCTTCTCATGGCGAGGGTATTGCATTCTCCAATGGCAAAGCCATTTTTATCCCCTACACTATTCCTGAAGAAACCGTCAGTGTCGAAGTGGTCGAGGACCATTCGAGCTTCTCGCGCGCCAGGCTTTTAAAGGTTGAGGAAGCCTCTCCGCATAGAGTGGAGGCGCCCTGCCCGCTTTTCGGTATCTGCGGAGGCTGCGCGCTGCAGCACATTGAATACTCCGCGCAAAAATCTTTCAAGCAGCGCGCCGCGCAAGAAGCCTTTGCACGGATCGGCGGATTCGATGCCGGAGAATTGCCTATTGTAGCGGGCGAACCCTATGGCTACCGCAACCGGACTCAGGTGCACGCGACGAAGGACGGCGCGCTCGGTTTCACCCAAGCGAACTCTCGCGATGTGGTGAAAACACCGCGCTGTCCCACCCTCGTTCCCGTGCTCAACCGCTGGCTCTCCTCGGAAAATCGAAAAGCGAATCCATACCGCGCGCTCTCCGCGCTCATAGGCGACCGACCGCGCTTCACGGCATTTGGCCAAGATGAACACATCTACATTGAAGGCAGGGACGCGTACGCCCGCGCCGCGGTAGCCGGCAAAGATTTTCAGTTTCCCACAGGGCACTTTTTCCAGAGCAACCTTGGTGTGCTGGAGATGCTCATCGAGCGCGAACTAGGCCCAATCAGAGCGGCTGGGCGAGGCGAGATTGGGAACGAGATTGACAAAATTAGCGAGGCTGGTCGGCCTCACGAAGCTGACGGGATCGCGAGCGGACATGGCAACTACGCGCTCGATCTCTATAGCGGCGCGGGACTGTTCTCGCTCTTTCTCGCGGACCGATTCGAGGCGATCGAGTGCGTGGAGAGCGAGGCCGCTTCGGTGGAAGCCGCGAGGATGAATCTGCGCGGATCGAGTGCGCGCATTCACTTTTCCGACATTCCAGTCGAACGGTGGATCAGAACTCCGCGCGCGACGTACAGGTTTGACACCATTGTCACCGATCCGCCGCGCACAGGTTTGAGTCCTGATGTGCGGTCGTGGCTCGGCAGCGCCAAGGCTGACACTCTTGTGTACGTAAGCTGCGACCACGCGAGCCTCGCGCGTGATCTCAAAGAGTTGAAAAATCGCGGATGGTCGATCGAGACTATCGCGTTGTACGATTTTTATCCGCAGACTGGGCGGCTGGAAGCGGTCGCTCGTCTCGTTCGGGATGCACAATAGATCCCGCGCAGCGGGATCACTATTCTTTTAAGGAGGATGTGATGACCCGCAATGGTCCCTTTAAAGGCAGATCGATCTCGGTGGTGAATGACGTATCGCTCGACGAACAGCGATATCTCTACCGCAAGGCGAGAGAACTGAAAGAAGCAGCGATATCAGGCGGCGACGTCTCCAAGTTCCGCATTAACGACCTCGATTATCAGGTATACCTCATCTTCATGGAGAACTCGACGCGGACCCGCGAATCCTTCCGCAACGCGGGCAAATTCCTCGGGGCGCGCGTCAATGTCTTCGACGCGGCCACGAGCTCTTTCAATAAAAACGAATCGATCACCGACGCGGTCAAGATGCTGTTCGGCTATTCGGGCGAATCCTGTTTTATCCTACGCACTAAACTTGAGGGTGTCTGCACGCGGCTCGATGAAGCCTTCACCGACTATGCCGCGCTCACCGGCAAACCGAAGCCCTCGTTCATCAACGCAGGCGACGGTAAGCATGAACACCCCACCCAGGAATTTCTCGACGAGTTCTCATTCCTCGAACAGCTCAAGTGGAATGAAAGCCACATCCACATCGCGATGGCGGGCGATCTCTACCACGGACGCACCGTGCACTCGAAAGCCGATGGACTGCGCGTATTCAAGAATGTCGAGGTCGACCTCGTCGCGCCCGAGCTCCTCTCGATGCCGTCGCACTATGTCGATAGGATGAAGGACAACGGCTACAGCGTTCGCGTGTTCGAATCGATCGACGAGTACCTCGCGCAAGCCAAGGTCGCCCCCATCTGGTACTTCACCCGCCTCCAGCTCGAGCGTATGGGAGAAGCAGTCCTCGAGCGCGCCCCCTACCTTCGCCAAGCGGTAACGTTCAGGAAAGAGTTCCTCGGCAAATTGCCGGATGGATGCCGTTTCTACCACCCCCTCCCTCGCGACCGCAATTCTCCGACAATACCATTTTTCCTCGACGATTTGCCCCTCAATGGCTGGGATGGCCAATCGATCAACGGTTACTGGACGCGCATCGCCGAGATCGCGATGCTCTCGGGCCGGATCGGCGAAGATTTCGAAGGTGAATTCGCCGCAAAGCGCAACTTTGTGGACGATTTTGTCCACGAATCCAAAACCCAGGAGACGCGTAAACCTGAGTACAAGGTCGGCATTAAACCGGTCGAGGAAGGTATCGTGATCGACCACATCGCGACCGGTGAGCCTGTGGGCGAGATATGGAGCACTATTGACGCGGTGCGCAAGATCCTCAAGCTCGATGTCCGTTCGAGCCACGGAGTGTACCACTCGAACCGCGGTCCCGAAGTATTCAAAGGCATCATCTCGCTTCCGGACATCATCAGCTTCGGCGAGAAAGACCTCAAGAAGCTCGCGGCGATCGCACCAGGCTGCACGCTCAACCTGATCCGCCGCGCGCACGTCGCGAAGAAATACCGGCTCTCGATGCCGCCGCGCATCTATGGTTTCGACGAGATATCCTGCAAGAACGAGAACTGTATCTCCTTTCCGGCGAACAATGAGGGTGTGCCGCCTGAATTCATCCGCAAGGGCGAGACGACCTTCGTGTGCAAGTACTGTGAGCGCGAGCACAAGTTCCGCGAAATCTGGGATGTGTGAAGAATCGCGGCGCGCCTCTGCAGGCGCGCCGCTCAGAAATGGCCTCATGGTTCAGGCTGAGGAGGACGCACGATCTCGCGCCGCCCCTTGGCATCCTTTAGGCGGGCGCCTCAAAGAGAGGTCGCGCGTCCAAATTCGTACATCAGAATCGCCGCCGAAACCGACACATTGAGCGAATCGACGTGGCCCCGCATGGGGATTGAAATTGTCGCATCCGCCGCGTCCCTCAAGAGCCTCGAGGCACCCTTGCCCTCATTCCCTAGGATGAGTATCGATTTCTCATTGAAGCGAACATCTCCAACTGGAATGCCTGCCATATCCGCGGCGTAAACCCAGTAGCCCGCTCCCTTGAGCATATCGATCGAGGCTCTCAAGTTGCTGACTTGAAGCACCGGTACCCACGCCACCGCGCCCGCCGAGCTGCGGGCAGCCGCGTCGGTGAGTGGCGACGCTCTTCGCGCGGGAATGATGACCGCGTCGGCGCCGAACGCATCCGCGGACCGGAGTATGGCGCCGACATTGTGTGGATCCTCGATGTGGTCGAGCACAATGACGAGACTGCGCCCATCGCTGCCTGCCTTCTCGCAGAGCGACTCGAGACTCATCGCTCGCTGGAACGCCGATTCGGTCTCAAACACGATTCCGCGCTGGTCGGAGGACATTGCGCGAAGATTCTCTTCCGAAGCGGGAATCACCGTGGCGCCGCGGCGCTCGGCCTCATCGAGTATCTCTTTGATTCGCGGCCCTCTGCGCCGGACATCCTCGACTACATAGATTTTGCCCCCGGCAGAGCCAGACTTCAGGCTCTCGAGGATCGTATGAAAAGAAGTTATATATCGCACAGTTGCCGTTCCGCCGCAATCAAGCTTCACCGCGCGCCTCACGGCACGACGGTGAACTCCTGCACAAGCTGTACCGCGCTCTCGACCTGTTTGACACCCGGCACGAGATTTGCCGCCGCCACAGCGCTGTCGACCGCCGCATGCGTGTTCGCGACGCCATGCAGCACGACGACGCCGCGCTCGACCGCCGCCTCGAGGAAGTGTATTGGAATCTTACGGTTGTAGGTGATCTCAGTGACGATCTTCGAACCAAGCAATAGATCTTGGAGCTTTGATGTCGCTTCCTTCTCCTGAGGCTCGCCGATAAAGGATCGGCGGAACGCCTCAATCGCGGCCGCGGCGTGGCTCGGATCGAATCGGTCGGTAGTGAGTGTCATGTCGTACTCCGATGGATCGTGCCAGTCGGCCGAGAAGAAGTACTTGTGAAAACCGGCACGATCGTGATCGCTGCTCTCGATGATCTGGAGCGCGTGTCGAGAGTCGATATTCTGCTCCTTGCGCACACGCTCAACCCGGACGGACTTGGATGCGCCGATTCTGATGCTGATGAGATTCGGTATCCCCTTCAGAATCGCGAATGCGCCTCGCCCAAGAATGATGCAGTTGTTCTTGAGGGCTGTTTCATACATCGCTTGCGTGAGGAAGTGCAGATATTCATCCCGCTGTTGCGAGAGAGAAGCCCAGAACCCGGGATTT
>JAKALZ010000020.1 GCA_021813065.1 bacterium | reverse complement strand
CACCACCGCCGCGACCGCCATCAGCTCGTAGTTCGCGCCCGAAGGCGTATAGTTGCCGATACCGGTCTGGAAGAGATTGAAAAGCCCCGCGATGCCCGACACGAACGACGAAATAACGTAGATCGACACGAGGTGGCGGTTCACATTTATGCCTGAGCGAATGGCGGCGTCCATGCTGCCGCCGATCGCGTAGGTGTGCCTGCCGAAGCGCGTGCGGTTCATCGCGAATGCGAGGATGAGGAGCACCGCGAGCGTTAAAAAGAGCGAGTTGGGTATGAGCCGAAGTATGCTTCGGATATTCATCATGGTGATATAGGCTGGCTTCGAGAAGAAGCTCACTGATTTCGAAGGATCGATGTAGAGAAAGTAGCTGTTGCCGATGTCGTTGATCTGCTGGGGGGCGCCCATGACCGGCATAAAGCCATCGGAGAGAAAGAGGGTCACGCCGTTGCAGATGCCCCACATGCCCATGGTCGCGATAAAGGGCGGCACCTTGAAGCGCGTTACAAGCATGCCGTTCGCGAGCCCCGGGAGGAGGGAGACGAGGAGCGCCGCCGCGCACCCGAGAAGAATGACGAGGGGGAGCGCCATCCCGCCCGCGCCCAGGATCTGCATCACCTTAGCGCCAAGCACCGAGGTGAGTCCGTACACATAGCCGATCGAAAGATCAATGCCACCAGTGACGACCACCAGCGTCTCCGCGGCGGCAAGAAGAAACGCGCCCGTCGAGAGATGTAGAATGTTCTGGAAGTTCGTGATGTCGAAGAATCCTGGTCCCGCGACGCTGAAGATAATCACCATCAGTACGAGGAACAGGAACGACCAGTTCTTTGCGGAGAACCGCCCGAAGCTAGTCTGGAATAATCCGCTTCTCTCTGCCACGTTGGACCTCTCGCTCAAATAATCTCATGCCTCCCCTCCTCAAGGAAGAGGAGACATGAGGGCCCGTAACCGGGACTTTTTACAATTTTTCTCCCTCTCGACGCGCACTCACTGGTAGATGTACTGCTGCATGCCAGGATCGTTCACATTGTCTTTCGTGAAGAATTCGAAACCGGGAATGACCTTCTTGGGCACCTGGGCCTTCTGGGTCAGGTACTTGTAGAGCCACTCCACGCCCAATGATCCCATTTCGCCAGGTTTCTGCGCGAGCACGAGATCGACGACACCCTTCTTGAGGTTGTCGATGTTGGTGATGGTGGCGTCCCAGGAAGCGATCTTGATCGCGCCGACGAGTCCGGCATTGACGACCGCTTGATTGGCGCCCTGGGCGCTGAACACGTTGGTTCCGAAGATGCCGACGATGTCCTTGTCTTTCTGCAGCGCGGCAAGAGTCTGCTCCTGCGCTTTCTGCTGCACGTCGAGGCACCACTCCACGCCCACCAGCTTCATGTTCGGGAACTCGGCGACGCCCGCGGTGAAGCCTTTCACGCGGCCCGCGACCGACGAGACATCGGGGTTGGTCGCTTCGCAGAACACCTTGCCCTTTTCGCCGACGAGCTTCGCGAGATGCTCAGCGATCATTTTGCCGCCGAGCTCGTTGTCGGAACCGATGTAGGAGAGCGGGAAGTTGTAGTCGGTGTTCGGTTTGGAGTAGTCGCCATCGCCGAGGAAGGTGTCCACAGTGATGATCTCGACGCCCTTGTCATAGATTGCCTTGAGCGGAGCCTTGAGCGCGTCGACCGAGGTCGGGGCGATGAGGAGGCCATCAAATCCGCCGCGCTGGGCGTAGGCCTGAAGAATCGGCACCTGATACTCGGGTCCCCACGCCTTCGGATATTCCGCGACGATGATGTTGACACCGAGCTCTTTCGCTTTCGCGCGCACGCCCTTTTCCATCGTGGTATAGAATGGATCCTGCACACCCGGCATAAAGAGGAAGGTCAGCTGCTTTTTCCCCGCCTGTCCGAAAACCGGCGCTACGGTAAGGAGTACGAGCAGTATGGCTAGAAACACTGAATACCTTTTTTTCATGGTATCCTCCTTCGAATGTATTTCGGGACAGAACAGGTGGCGACACGCGAATGTGGGTCCCGAAAAGTGGTTAACAACCAAAGAAAGATATGCAAGGAGCGTGCCAAATTAGGCAATGAAAGGTCGCGCACGATACGACAGTTGAAATCATTTTGAAATACAGGCACATAACGCGAGTACACGTGAGCGCGGCGCGGCGAATCGCGCATGGCACCCTTAGAAAAAAAGCGGGGTGGATACTTAGGTATCCACCCCGTTGGGTACTCTGGTATGCAAGTGTGCATCGCCACACTCGCCACATTCGCCACACTCGTCACTCCGACAACCCCAGCCACGCCGGCCACCCCGTGGCGAGCATCGATCCAGGAAGTGTGGCGTGGAACTGCGGCGTTCAGCTCAAGAGGTCGCGATCTTCCGCGTACTCCGCGCCGCGCGCCCTCTTAAAGAGCCGCACGAGGCCCGCGACATCCATCTTCTCTTTTTCCGCCCCTAAGAGGTCAGCGATAATCTCACCCTCATGCATCATCACCACACGGTTGGCCTGCTCGAGGGCGCGCTTCATGTCGTGCGTCACAATGAGGGCGGTGAGCTCGAACTCGGCAATGAATTTTCGCGTGAGCCCGCCGACCATCTCGGCGTTCGCCGGGTCGAGGGCCGCGGTGTGCTCATCGAGGAGGAGCACCGATGGTCGCGACAGCACCGCCATGAGCAGCGTGAGCGCCTGGCGCTGGCCGCCCGAAAGCCTCGACACGTTCTCCTTCAACCGCTGCTCGAGGCCCATGCCGAGCTGCGCTACCTTGCCTTCCATCTCGCGCGCGAACTTGGGCGGCGTTGCGAGGCGGAAGCGCCGGGGCCCCTTTCGGGCGGCAAGCGCGAGGTTGTCGAGCACGGTCATGTCGCCCGCGGTGCCCGCGAGGGGATCCTGGCGGACGCGGCCGACATAGAGCGCCCGCTGCCACTCAGGCATCGCGGTGACATCCGCGTTGTCAAGAAAAATCTTTCCGGCGCGCACCGGCACTGTGCCCGCCACCGCGTTGAGCAGCGTGCTCTTGCCCGCGCCATTCGATCCTATGATGGAGACAGTCTGCCCGCGCTCGACCACGAGCGAGAGCTTCTTCAACACCGTGTGTTCCTGCCCTCCTCCGATGCCGAAACTCACGACAATATCGTTGACGCGTATCATCGGCGTTTCCTCCCGTAGCGGGACACCGCCACCGAGGCGATGATGAGGAGCGCCGTCAGGAGCCGAAGATCGTTCGGCGTGATGCCCGCGATATAGCCCCAGGAGCGTGCCGCGTACATCAGTGCCCTGAAAATGATCGATCCGAGAATGACGCGCAGCAGCTGCACGCTGATGAACTGCGAGCGCACGACGAGTTCGCCGAGCATCACGGTGGCGAGCCCAGCTGCCACGACGCCCTGGCCGAGGTTCACATCGGCGAAGCCCTGGTAGGCGGCGGCCATCGCTCCCGAGAGTCCCGGCAGCGCGTTGGCGAGCATGATGCCCCAGGTGCGCAGGTTGCCAGGCTGTATACCCGCCTGGATAACCGCGTTCTCGTTGTCGCCGAGCGCGCCCATCGCGATGCCGATCTCAGTGTGAAAAAAGAGGACGAGCACACCGAAAATCAGGAGCACCACAAGCGCGCACGCCACAAGGAGCGATAAATCGGGCGGCAGAAGCCCGCCTGTAAAGGTGCGCGCAAGGTTGAGCATGGGGTTGTTCACGATGAGCGGCAGGTTTGGTTTGCCGCCCAGAATGCGCAGATTGATCGAGTAGAAGCCTGTCATCGTGACGATGCCCGCCAAGAGGGCGGGCACCTTGAGCCGGTGGTACACTGCCGCGGTCGCGAACCCCGCGACACCGCCCGCGAAAAAGCCCGCCAGCATGCCGGCGGGCACCGCGAGCGCCTTCGCGAAGTGGTTCGGCGAGAGGTTGAGGGCCGAAGCCACCATGGCTCCGGCCGCCGCCCCCGCCGGGAAGGACCCCTCAACCGTCAGGTCAGGAAAATCCAGAACCCGAAAGCTGACGAATACTCCGAGCGCAAGAATGCTGTAGATGAGTCCTTCGACGAGAATTCCTTCTATCATTGATCACATCACTTCCTGGTGAGCTGACCGTCGGAAATCACCACCTTCGCCTGATCGATGATCGACTGATCGACTTTAATGCCGATCTTCTTAGCGGTGTCGAGATTGAGCACTGAGCTCATGTCGGCGCTGTCGGTCGGGAGGTAGGCTGGAATATTCTCGGTCTTCTCGCCGTTCAACACGCGCACAACGATCTTCCCGGTCGCCACGCCCATTTTGTAGTAATCGTACCCCATCGCCGCGAGCACGGGAATGGTCTCGGCAGAGGATGGGTCGGCGGTGACCACGGGAATCTTCTTCTCGAGCGCCACTTCGGCGATGCCGCTCAGCGCGGAGAACACGGTGTTGTCGTTGCCGAGGTAGAGGCCGTCGATGCGTCCCGCGATGGAGAGCAGCGCCTGCTTGGCTTCCGAGGAGTTCGTGATGGTCGACTCTACATACTCGAGCCCGTTGTCTTGGCAGTACTTTTTCACGATTCCGGCGATGGTCACGGAGTTGGCTTCGCCCGAAGCGTAGATGTTGCCGATCCGCTTGATGTCCTTTTTGAGCGCGCGCAACAAGTCGAGCTGTTTCGCGACCGGGGTCATGTCCGAGGTGCCGGTGATGTTCGCACCGCCCTTGTCCATGCTCGCCACGAGTCCCGCGGCGACGGGGTCAGTGACCGCCGAGTAAATGACCGGCCTATCCTTGATCTGATTCGCGAGAGCCTGGGCGGTCGGGGTCGCGATTCCCACCGCCACCGCGACTTTTTCATCTTTGAATCGCTGCGCGATCTGTGCCGCGGTGTTCATATCGGCGTTCGCGTTCTGAAGATCGATCTTATAATCCGGCTTGGAGGCCGTGAGCTCATCGACGATTCCTTTTTCGATCGCGTCGAGCGCGGGGTGCGACACAAATTTCGCGACACCGACGATCTTCGCGTTCTTCGGGGCGCATGAAAAGAGCAGCCCAACCAATCCTACAGCGGCGACGAGCCTGATAATGGGACGCATACATCCTCCTTGCGGTGTGGTGAACATATATTTTGTTACTATTTGTAGTAACGTGTGGCATTGTAGCGGCACAATACGATTTGGTCAATATGCATAATGAAAAAAATTTGTGGTGGCACAATAGGTCGTTTCAAATATTGAAACAGCATTCACAGAATATAAAACATTATCTCATTGATAAATAAAAATGCTTTACTTTCTATAGAAACACCTTGACATGCGGGTTGAGGCCATATATTCTTCGCTGAAATCGGCTTCATTCATTATTTATACGCATGTTTTGTATATGCGAAAGGAGGAATAAACGATGAAGCGACACAATATGGTACTGTTGGTAATGGCAAGCCTGATGGTCATTTTCGCCGCCCAGGGGGCGTATGCGGCTGGAACGATTAAAATCGGCGTAGCTGGCGCATTCTCTGGAGACCTGGCTTCCTACGGTCTTCCGACTGTCAACGCCGCGAAGCTTGTCGCGGACGATTACAATGCCAAGGGTGGCATTAACGGTCAGAAGATTGAGCTCGTCATCGAGGATGATCAGTGCAAACCCGAGCTTGCGACGAACGCCGCCGCTAAACTGGTGAGCGCGAAGGTAGTCGCGGTGATCGGGCACATCTGCTCTGGCGCCACGAAAGCCGCGCTCGGAATCTACAAGGATTCCAACCTCGTGACTATTTCTCCGTCGGCGACGAATCCCCCACTCACCCAGAGCGGTGAGTACCCGAACTTCTTCCGTACGATCGCCCCAGACGACGCGCAGGCGAGACTCGCGACCTCTTTCCTTATCAGCAAGCTGAAAGTCAAGAAGATCGCGGTACTCCACGACAAGGGCGATTACGGCAAGGGCTTCGCTGAACTCGTAAAGCAGAACGCGGAAGCGAGCGGCGTCCAAGTCGTGCTGTTTGAGGGTGTGAACCCCGGCGCGCCGGATTACTCCGCCGTGGTCAACAAGATCGGTAACGCGAAAGTCGACGCGGTGGTGTGGGGCGGCTATCACCCCGAAGCCTCCAAGCTTGTCCAGCAGATGAAGGACAAGGGAATGAACATCCCCTTCATCTCCGATGACGGCGTCAAAGACAATACCTTCATCGAAGTCGCGGGCAAGTACGCCGAGGGCGTGTACGCCACCGGCCCGACCGATACTTCGACCAACCCTCTGGCGATCAAGGCGATCGCGGACCACAAGAAAGCGTTTGGCTCTGAGCCTGGCGCGTTCTTCCTCAACGCCTACGCCGCGGCCCAGGCGCTCTTCAACGCTATTGCAAAAGCTGGATCAACCGATTACAACAAGATTGTAGCCGCGCTGAAGTCCAACTACGTTGACACCCCACTCGGTCACATCAGCTTTGACCAGAAAGGCGATATCATCGGATTCGGATTTTCCGTCTACCAAGTGCAGAACGGCAAGTTCGTAGAACTGAAATAACACCTTTTTCTGCGAGCCTCTCTGAAGCCGTTCTGGCCCACAAGGCGGAACGGCTTCTTTGTAAGAATCCTATTCCCAAGGATCATCACATGGATTATTTTTTAAAGCTTTTTCTAAGCGGTACGGCAAAAGGAAGTATCTACGCGCTCATCGCGCTCGGATACACCATGGTGTACGGCATCATCCAGCTCATCAACTTTGCCCACGGCGAAATTTATATGATCGGTGGATTTACGGCCCTCATCTTGGGCGGTTTCTTCTTTTCCAACGGCATGCCTGTCGGTTTCGTGCTGCTCCTTTCTGTGCTTCTTTCTATTGTCTACGCGGCGGCGTTTGGATTTACCATTGAGAAGATCGCGTATCGCCCGCTCCGCGAAAAACCGAGGCTTTCGGCCCTCATCAGCGCGATCGGCGTCTCTATCGTTCTGCAGAACTTCGTGCTTCTCGCTCAGACCGAGAAATTTCTTCCCTTCCCCTCATATCTTCCGGAATTCTCATGGCTCCAGCCATATAAGGAATAAATCAACTCGACACAGCTCATTATCCTCGTGACAACCGCGGTTATCATGGTGCTTCTCACCATCCTGATCAAATTTACGCGCATAGGCAAGGCGATGCGCGCCACCGCGCAGGACATGCACATGGCGCAGCTCGTCGGCGTCGACGTTAATCAAGTCATCTCGGTGACCTTCATTATCGGCTCGGCGCTCGCGGCTGTCGGCGGCGTGCTCATCTGCTCCTATATGGGACAGATCAACTACTACATCGGCTTTATCGCGGGCATCAAAGCCTTCGTCGCGGCGGTGCTGGGCGGCATTGGAAGCATTCCGGGCGCGGTGCTCGGCAGTTTCGTGCTCGGTTGGACAGAGAGCCTCGGCACCGGTTACATTTCGAGCGACTACGAGGACGCGTTCGCGTTCATCATTCTCATTCTGATTCTCCTCATCAAGCCCGACGGAATCCTCGGCCGATCCCAGAGACAGAAGGTGTAAGTCATGAAAACACGATCACTGTTGACCGATATTGGAAGATCGCTCCTCAACGCGCTGTGGTTCATGATTCTGCTCTTTCCGCTCATGGTGATGAAAGTCAATGTGACCATGGGCGTGGCGAAGGTCGACTTCCGCTGGGGCAACCTGCCCCTCGTGGGAATCGCGGCCTTCGTACTCTCGTTTGTGTGGAAAATCGCTCTCGACTGGAACGAGCGACGGGGCGGAAAGGCTCAGTCGAACTCCGGGTTCGGCGCCGCGAAGGCGCGGCTCAGCGAATACTTCGCGAAACCCGCGATCCGCAAAAGCTCGATTCTCGCGCTGATGGCCTTCGCGATCGCGTATCCCTTCCTCTTCGGAATGTACCATACGAACGTCATGATCACCGCCTTCATCTATGTGATTCTAGGCCTCGGGCTCAACATCGTCGTGGGGCTGGGCGGCCTTCTCAACCTCGGCTACGCCGCGTTTTTCGGTGTGGGCGCCTACACCTACGGTCTCATGTGGAAGTATGTGGGCCCATCCTTTGTCTCCGCGGGGATCAACACGGGCTGGCTCTTCTGGATATCGCTGCCGCTGGCGGGCATCGTCGCGACGCTTTTCGGCGTGCTCCTCAGCCTTCCCGTGCTCAGGCTCAGGGGCGACTATCTTGCCATCATCACGCTCGCGTTCGGCGAGATATTCCGCATGGTGATGCAGAACTCGAGCGACATCACGGGTGGCGCGACGGGCATCAGCCTCATCCCACGCCCCTGGTTCTTCAATCAAAAGCTGCCGCCAATCAAGGCGGCGACCTACATCTACTTCATCGCCTTCGTGCTCGTCATCATCACGATATTTGTCGTGCGGCGGATCGAGGACTCGAAGGTGGGCCGAGCGCTCGAGGCGATGCGCGAAGACGAGATCGCGTGTCAGGCGATGGGCGTCAACCTCGTCAAGAACAAACTCATCACCTTCGCGCTGGGCGCGTTCTGGGCGGGCATGGCGGGCGTTCTCATGGCAGCGCAGACGACCTACATCAACCCCGACAGCTTCACGCTCTGGGAATCGATCATCATCCTTATGGCGGTAGTCATCGGCGGTACGGGCTCGATACCTGGCGTCATCGGTGGCGCGATTCTCCTCAAGCTACTCCCCGAGTATTTCCGGGCGCTCGCCCAGTACCGCATGCTCATCTACGGCATCGCGATGATTCTCGTCATCATTTTCAAGCCCGATGGCCTCATTCCACGCAGGCGCAAGCAGTATACCTTCGAGCGAAAGGAAGCCGCGAAATGAGCACCGAAAAACTCCAATACCAGAAAGAAATACTCGAGATCGATGACCTCGTCATGACCTTCGGCGGCCTCCGCGCCATCGACGGCGTTTCGATGCACATCGACGAAGGCGAGATCGCGGCGCTTATCGGCCCGAACGGCGCGGGCAAGACGACGATCTTCAACTGCATCACCGGCGTGTACAAACCAACCGAGGGCACGGTGAAGATCCGCAACCGCAAGGGCCACGCCGAGGAGATCAGCGGCCTCAAACCGAACATCATCAACCAGAAGGGCCTCGCGCGAACCTTCCAGAACATACGGCTCTTCGGCAACATGAGCGTCCTGGAGAATGTCATGATCGGTCGGCACAACTCGCTCAAGGCGGGAATTTTCAAGGCGATCGTCCGCGACGCATCGACCCGCCAGGAAGAGCAGCGCGTGATCGACGAGAGCTACGAAATCCTGAAAAAGCTCAAGCTCGACACCTATGTGAACGAGATGGCGAAGAACCTTCCCTATGGCGAGCAGCGCCGACTCGAGATCGCGCGGGCACTGGCCACCGACCCATTCCTCCTTCTCCTCGACGAGCCAGTCGCGGGCATGAACGCGCAGGAGACCAAGGAACTCGAGGAGACCATCAACATCATCCGCGACCAGGAGAAGATCACCATTCTGCTCATCGAGCACGACATGAGCCTCGTCATGAACGTGAGCGAGCGCATCTACGTGCTCGACTACGGCAGGCTTATCGCGGAAGGAACCCCGAGGGAGATCAAGCGGAATCCCGATGTCATCAAGGCGTACCTAGGAGAGTAATATGGCACTGCTCGAGCTTAAAGATATCAGCACATTCTATGGAAACATCCAGGCTTTGAAGGGCATATCGATTTCGGTCGACGAGGGTGAGATCGTCACGCTGATCGGCGCGAACGGCGCTGGCAAGACGACTACTCTCATGAGCATCTGCGGCATCACCCCGATCCGTGGGGGCGCGATTTTTCTGAACGGCAAAGAGATATCAAAAATGAGCCCCAATAAGATCGTGCAGATGGGCGTGTCGCAAGTCCCCGAAGGGCGCCGCATCTTCCCGCAACTCACGGTATCGGAGAATCTCGACATGGGAGCCTTTCTCCGGAGCGACAAAGAGGGCATCAAGCGCGATATCGAAGAAGTGTTCTCAATCTTTCCGAGGCTCGCGGAGCGGCGGAATCAGCTCGGCGGCACACTCTCCGGCGGCGAACAACAGATGCTCGCGGTATCGCGCGCGCTGATGGCGAATCCGCACCTCCTCCTCCTCGACGAACCCTCGCTCGGTCTCGCGCCCCTCGTTGTGCAGAATATTTTCGAGGTCATTCAGAAGATCAACAAGGAGCGGAAAACGACCGTGCTGCTCGTAGAACAGAACGCGAACATGGCCCTTAAGATCGCGAACAAAGGCTATGTGCTCCAGAACGGACTCATCAAGATGTCCGACACGGCGGAGCGCCTGCTGGAGAACGAAGAAGTCCGCAAGGCGTATTTGGGTCTGTAAGCGCTTTAGGTGTATACTTTGGAGATGAGGGAGCTTTCCTCACCACGCATTCACGGAGGTATGTCATGAACGTCGGCCAGAGAATGACCCGCAACCCGATTACGATTACATCCGATACCACGGTGCCTGAGGCTCAAGCCATCATGCGCCGCGAAAAAATAAAGAGACTTCCCGTCGTCGACAAAGACGGCAAGCTCATCGGCATCGTCACCTCGCTCGATCTTATCCACGCGTCGCCCTCATCGGCATCCTCGCTCGATATCTACGAGATGCATTACCTGCTCTCGAAGCTGAAAGTCGAAAAAGTAATGACAAAAAACGTGATCACCGCGGGAGAGGATCTGCCCATTGAAGAGGCGGCCCGCATTATGGCGGATAACCAGATTTCTGGTTTGCCCGTCGTGCGTGGCGAAGTGCTCATCGGCATCATTACCCAGACCGATCTCTTCAAGCTCTTCATCGAGCTCTTCGGCGCGCGGCACAAGGGCCTTCGCCTCACCCTGCTTCTTCCCGAAAAGAAGGGCGAGCTCGCGAAACTTTCAAGCGCGATTACCAAGAGCGGTGGCAACATCATCTCATTCGCGACCTTCGAGGGCGAAGACCCAACCAATGGCTACTGCGTTGCCAAGGTGAGCGGCGTGGACAAGAGCGCGCTGATCGCCGCGATCGCGCCCGTCGTCGAGAAAGTGGTCGATATCAGGGAAACCTGAGCCGCTCTGCGGAGCGGTCGGGTTCACCGCGTGGTGGATGGGCGCCTCGCTTTAGCGGTGCCGTTTAGCGGTCTAGTGTATCGTGAAGCGATCTGGTTCGCGGGCTGCGGCAAAGCCGAAAAGTGCTTGCTAGCGCCTTCGCCGCGAAGTACCGATTTCACGGCGCTGTTTGGCGGCACCGATCGTTTTGCGCTGCCACTCTTTGAGTATCGCGCGTTCAAAATCAATAAGAATGCCAAGGTGGCGTATGAAAGAGCTGTCATCGGGCGCGCTCGGAGCATGCGGCGCATGCGCCACGTGTGGCGAGCGTAGCCCATTCTCGCCTTCCAGCGTCAAATTTTCCCGCAGGCTTTTCAAGATCGCGCCCCGCTTCATAATTTCGTCAAGCAAATAGAAGAGTTCGGTCGGTGTGTGCGCCAGTCTGTCCAGCGAAGCGACGACAAGTGTGTCGCCGGTCGAAAGCGCCTCGAAGACGCGGTGCAATACCGGCTTGTCGGCGTCATCCGTGAGCGCCCCCTCGACGGATATGGTTTCGGCGCCGGCTTCGATAAGCGTGGCGGCCTGAGAGTCGATGTCCGATCCGTAGACGCCAGGCCTGACATATCCAATGGTCTTCGCCATGCTGCAACCCTCCTCGAAACAATGATACCCGCCTTGCCTTGACCGCGCTATCTCACCGTCATATTCTTTCGCCATCATGCGTCAGACGCTCGAAGAAAAGGTTGTGTGGATCACCGGTGCCTCATCTGGCATAGGCCGCGCCCTCGCGGTTGAGGCGGCGCGGCGCGGCGCGCGGCTCCTCCTCTCGGGGCGGAATGAGGCGGCGCTCCGCGAGACCGCGGAGAGGTGCGGGGCTGCCAGCGCGCATGAGACTGGCAGTTCGAAAGGCGGGACCGTCAGCGCGCAGAGGGCTTCCAGAACGAAATTCGAGCATGCGAGCTCGCATGAGACTGGCAGCGCGCGCCCCGAGTGCGTTATTCTCCCCTTCGACCTGGCGGATCTGTCGGCGTGCGCCGCTGCCGCGCGCCGCGCGGAAGCGATATTCGGCCGCATCGATGTGCTAGCGCTCAACGCGGGAGTGAGCCAGCGCGCGAAGTTCGCCGAAACCGCGCCCGAAGTGTTCGACGCAATTGTGCGCACCAATTTCAGCGCCTCGGTGGCGCTGACAAGAGCGATCCTGCCTGGCATGCGCGCGCGCGATTCCGGCACCATTGTCGCCATTTCGAGCGTGGCGGGACTGATGGGCGCGCCCTGGCGCACCGCGTATTCCGCATCGAAGCACGCGCTCGCGGGATTTTTCGGTTCGCTGAGAGCCGAGCTCCATGGCAGCGGCATCCAGATTTCGATGGTGTACCCGGGATTCGTGCGCACCGCGATCTCAGAGAATGCCTTCGCGGGCGATGGCTCAAAACACGGTGAACTCGACCCGCTGCAGCAAGCTGGTCAGGACCCGGCCGAAACCGCGCGCCTTGTGTGGAACAGCGTGGGCGCGGGCGCGCTCGAAATTAAGGTAGCCTTTGATTTCAAAGCGCGGCTCGGAGTTTTCTTGTCTCGGCATGTCCCAGGGCTCTTTGTCCGCTCAATCTCTCGACACGGAGGGCTGTAGGCCGGAGAAGAGGCGCGCCGGCCGCACGGCAATAGCGCGCAATCACGCATGGCCGCTCCACCGCAGCGTCCCGAAAGGATTGTTCAATGTCAGATATCGTTCTTGCGACTTTTGTGGTGTTCTTTCCGATTCTGTTTCTCTTCGTGAAGGAGCGCGTTCGCGTCATGTCCAAGTGGAGCACGCTCATCGTCTGCTATGTCGTCGGGCTCGCGATTGGGAATATCGGTATCCTGCCGAGCTCGTCAGCTGGACTTCTCGACACGCTCTCCAGTGTCGCGGTCGCGCTTTCGATCCCGCTCCTGCTCTTTTCGGTGGATTTTGCGCAGTGGAGAAAGCTGTCGGGCAAGGCTATTCTGACATTCGCCCTCGCGGCGCTCTCGGTGAGCGTGGTCGGTGGAATCGCCTACGCCTTCTTCAGGTCGACGAGCGCCGAGTCCTACAAGGTCGCCGGCATGCTCGCGGGGCTCTACACCGGCGGCACGCCGAACCTCGCGGCGATCAAGACCGCCCTCAATGTGGACATGAATGTGTACCTCGCGGTGCACACGTCCGACATCGTGCTCTCGGCGCTCTACCTGCTGGCTGTGATGACGATCGCGAAGCCCGTGCTTCGCCGCTTCTTGCCAGTTAAAAATTGGGACAGCGATGGCGCGTCGCCAACGAATCTCAACTTCGACACAGGATTTTCAGAGTATTTCAAGAAGGGCCAGTGGAAGAAAATCCTCGTCGGTTTCGAGAT
>JAKALZ010000293.1 GCA_021813065.1 bacterium | reverse complement strand
AGTATCCGGAAATGCTTTCAGAATGAACTGGCTCAGTTCAAGACTGCGATCGCTCTTCGTAATGAAAGGGTTTTCTTCCGAATCGAACCCGCCAGACTCTTTCACATATACGATCTGCCGCGCATGGGCAAAATCCTGGTCTACCCATGCGCCCATGCCAGCACCCTTCGCCAAGACGATGACGTTCATTTTTGTTCGGTCTTCTCTGCGCCGATCATTGTCTTGATCGCTCCAGCCGCCTGTTCAGTGTTCATGTTGCGGATGTCCACGCCATGGAGGTGCGCTTTGTCGAAGCTTGAGGACTCGAGAGCGTCGCGGAACATCTTGACCTGCATTGTTGGGTCGCAGGCCGCGATGAAGAGCTCGTCGGTACTTTCGCCCTTGAGCAAGGTCGAGAGGAACTTGTCGCCATCGGTGGAGCAGAGCTGCGGATGGATCGCCACATAATCGATGAGTTTCTCTCTGCGAATCGTGTTTCCGACATCAAAGATGTTCATTTGCTGAAACGACGGGCAGTTGCCTTGGCAGACGCACATTAACAGTCCTTTGTTGGCCATGTTATTCTCCTATGATTTCTGTGTGTGAAAAATTAATTGTCACCGAAATAGCTGATTGCTTCACTCGGGCAGATTTTCGAACATCCGCGGCAGAACTCGACGCACGCCGCTGGCTTAACCACCTTCGGTCCTGGCTCGAAGACTCCGTGGGCGCAGAAATCCACACAGGAATTGCACTGTGAACATTTATCCGCATCGATAATAGGATACCAATTTGCTGCCATTCTCTTTCCCCTTTTGTACAGAATCAGTATGTATGGTGTATAAACCAGTGAAATTTCACGATTGCATAATATTGCAACATTGCAATTGTGTCAAGCGACTCCATTTCCGGAGCCTGGCTCTTCTGATATTCTGGGAGTGTACCAATCAGGTATTTTTTTTCAGTAATTTCAGTGCGCGAGCGCTGGGGAAAAGAGGCATACTATGAAATATATCGATTTTCGCAGTGATACGGTGACCTGGCCGACCGACGCCATGCGTGCGGCGATGGCAGGGGCGCCCGTGGGCGACGATGTCTACGGCGACGACCCCACCGTGAACGAGCTCGAGCGGCTCGCGGCGGAAATGACGGGCAAGGAGGCGGCGATTTTCGTTCCCTCCGGCACCTTCGGCAACCAGCTCTCGCTCTTCACCTGGTGCCCGCGTGGCACCGAAGTGATCCTCGGTGAGCAGTGCCACATTATCCAGCACGAAGCGGGAGCCGCGTCGGTGATCGCGGGCGTCCAGACGAGGCCGATTTTCGCACCGGACGGGATTCTGCCCGTGGATCAGATCGAGGCCCGCATCCGCGGCAGCGATATCCACTATCCGCCGACCTCCCTGATCTGCCTTGAGAATGCACATTCATCAGGGCGCGTGATCCCACTCTCCTACATGAAGGAAGTTTCAGCGCTGGCGCGGAAGCACGATCTGCCGATCCACCTCGACGGCGCGCGCCTCTTCAACGCGGCAACCGCCCTCGGCGCGAGCGCGGCGGACATCGCGGACAATGTCGATTCAGTGATGTTCTGCCTCTCCAAGGGGCTCTGCGCGCCGGTTGGCTCGATGGTCGCGGGACCTCGCACGTTTATCGAAAGCGCGCGCCGCAAGCGCAAAATCATGGGCGGCGGCATGCGCCAGGTCGGCGTTCTTGCCGCGGCGGGCCTCATCGCGCTCAAAGAAATGACAAAGCGCCTCGGCGAAGACCACGCGAACGCGCGCTACCTCGCGGGCAGGCTCGCGGCGATTCCCGGCATCGAAGTGGAAACGAGCGCCCTCGACATCGACATGGTTTTCTTCAAGCTGCCATCCGGCGTCGACGGCGGGGCGCTCGCCAGCTTCATGCGGGGCAAGGATGTGGTGATCAGCCCGCCCGAGCTCGGCATGTGCCGCTTTGTGACCCACTACTGGATCGACAGAGCGGCCATCGACAAGGTGGCGGGCCTCTTGGCGGAGTATATCGCGCGAAGTTGAGCGTATCGTGATGCAGTAGCTCAAGGTGCGTGTTTCCATGCCGCACCGGAATTGTACCGCTACGCCTGCCGCACCCGCAGAATCTCCCCGAAGTAGACGCGGTGGTAGTCCTTTTTAGGATAGCTGCCCTCGATGGTGGCGTCGAGGAAGTGCGCGTTGTCGATGTCTTGCCAGTACATCTTGCGGCACTCGATAACGAGGTTCGCTTCGGCGAAGCAGGGCGCGGCCACCTCGAGCGAGGCCTCCGCGTGGAGACCGGCTTCGGCGAGCTTGTCGCCGTCGCGGCCAGACTTCGATCCTATGATCGAGAGGGCGCGCTTGTACTCGGGCGCGAACGCGTTCAGCGTAAAGGTATTGTAGCGTTCCATGAACTCGAAGGTGTAGCGCGTGGGCCGCACAAAGACCTGGAAGAACATCTTGTTCCAGATTTGGCCGTAACTTCCCCAGGAGATGGTCATGGCGTTGTAGTGCCCGGCGGCGTAGTCGCCAGCGGCGAGCGCGAGCCAGTGATCGCGGAGCTGGGCTGGATCGTAGCGGAAATCCTCAATCGCGATGTCGTGTCGGTTCATGCGTGTTCCTTTTAAGCTTGGTAACGATAGACGTGGATCGATTCCTTGGTCACAAGCCCTTCGATGAGCACTTCGTCCAAAAACGGCAACAGTTTTTCGATGTTCACCTCGTTGTCGACTATTTCGATCACAATGGGTAAATCTGTCGAGAGCGAAAGCACATTGGCGCTGCGTATATGGCTGTGGGCGCCGAAGCCCATCAGGCCTCGCACAACCGTCGCTCCGGAAAGCTTGAGCTCGCGGGCTTTTCGAACGATCTGCTCATAGACAGGCTTTCCCCGGTGCATATCGCTTTCCCCAATGAAAATCCTCAGCAGGACATCGTCTTCTTCGAAGTGCATATAACCCCCCAGTGCTCAGTCCGCAGGCTCGACCTCGGTTCATCGACCCCGGATCGCTGACATCAGCATGTTCGAGAGCAGCA
>JAKALZ010000292.1 GCA_021813065.1 bacterium | reverse complement strand
CACACAGGGCGTTGACACCTGCCTCTGGCTCTTCGCCCCAGAGGAGTGGGAAGAACTCTCTCAGCGGATTTTGGCCTCTACGAGCCTCTTTCAGGCTCGATCCCGTCTCATTCAGCGTAGAATCATCGCGCCGGCTCAAGAAGTCGAAGTCGACAAACTCGGGCGCATCTCGATTCCGCAGAGCCTCCGAGATTGGGCTGGTCTCTCAAAAGAGTGCGTGATTCTCGGTATCTCACGGTATGTGGAAATCTGGGACAGCCAGAAATACGTTTCGTATCTGGCTGACAATCAATCTGAATTCCTGTCAGCGGCCGAAGAACTCGGCGGTCTGACGCTCTCGTGAGGAAACTGGAATGCGAGAAGCGCGCGGGGCAGATCCACTCTCCACTAAAGAGATCAATCCAGAACACCATCCGTTTTCGCTTCATGTCCCCGTTATGCTCGACGAGATTCGAGCGCTGGCATCCTCGGTCCAGCAGATGCGCCTTTCGATCGACTGCACGCTCGGGGCGGGCGGGCACGCAGAGGCGCTCCTTGCGGCGTATCCCGAATTGCGCTGCATTGGGATCGACGCTGACCCTGAGGCCTGCGCGCGATCTTCATCGCGGCTCTCGAGCTACAGCGACAGGCTCGCGGTGGTGAACTCCTACTACGACGACGCGCTTGCGGCGCTCTCTGCGGAAGGGGAAGAGGGGGCAGCGCGAATCCTTGGCGAAAATGCCGCGCGCTTTCTCGACACCAAAGGGAAGATACGCGCATCTTTCATTCTCTTCGATTTGGGAATTTCGACATATCAACTCACGGCCTCGGGGCGAGGCTTTTCTTTCGCCTCGGATGAACCTCTCGACATGCGATTCTCGCCTCAGGCTTCGCTTTCCGCCGCCGATATAGTCGCGCAGTACCCAGAACAGCGGCTCGCCGATCTCATCTACACTTACGGAGAGGAGCGGTATTCGAGGCGCATCGCGCGGGCGATTGTCGCGGCGCGCCGCAAAGAGCGAATCCACAGCGCAGCGAGGCTGGCTGAGATTATCGCGGAGGCGGTGCCTGTGGAATACCGGCATGGACGGCTTCATCCCGCCACCCGTACATTCCAGGCTCTTCGCATCGCGGTGAACGACGAGCTCGGGCGAGCCGAACGGGCAATTCGGAGCGCGATTGACCTTCTTGAGCGCGATGGTATCTGCGCTGTCATAAGTTTTCATTCTCTCGAAGATCGCATCGTGAAGCATATCTTCGCGGAAATGGCGCGCGGCGAACAATGTTCGCTTGAGTGGAAGAAGCCGAAAGAGCCAACAGAAGAAGAAATTCGACGAAATCCTCCGTCGCGCTCAGCAAAATTGCGCGCCATTCGCGCCCGATCGAAACCTGTCCGACACAGCGGAAAAAGGCGAGACGACGAGAATGATGCCCGATTCAGCGAGGCGGGAGCATGAATTCCCGACGTTTTTGGATCATGGCTATCATTACCTGCTTGTTCTTTATAGGTCTGGCGTTCCAGACCACGCGGTATACCACGCTCAGGGCATCGGTGCTCGCGCTTGAGCGCACAGAAATGGACATCATCAAGACAGGCAAAGAGTTGGACGCTACTATTTCAAAACTCTCAAGCATGGAGCGTGTTGAAAAGACCGCGATTCGCAGCGGTATGCGGATCGCGACTCCCGAGCAACGAATCATTGTGACGGATATTCAGGGAATGTCGCCAGAGGAGAGAAGCAGCCATGGGAAATAACCTTGGCCTCTCCGTGCGGGCACGCCTCTTTTCGGCTGAAGAACTCGCGGGGATTGTCGGCGGTACCTGCCGAGGCAATCTCCAGGCGATCATTTTATCGGTGGTCGTAGACTCTCGCGCGGCGCAGCCAGGGAGCCTCTTTGTCGCGCTCGCGGGCGATCGGACGGATGGTCATCGCTACCTGCGCGAGGCGGTGATAGCGGGAGCCAGCGCGCTGCTCGTCAAGATCGACCAGAAGGACGCGGTGCTCCGCGCGACGCAGGGTCTCGAGCGCGCTGGCGATGTGGGTATCGTGTTTGTCGACTCGCCATTGGCGGCGCTCCAGGAGGCGGCCCGCGAGCACAGGATGCGCCACTCATTGGCGCGCATCGGCGTTACTGGTTCGAGCGGAAAGACGACGACAAAAGAATGCATTGGCGCGATGCTCGTCGCCTCCTACCCAGAAGGCACGGTCGCGATGAGCCCAGGCAACCTCAACTCCGATATTGGACTCGCGCTAGCGCTCTTTGATATCAGTGCAGAGCATCAGGTCGGCGTTTTTGAGATGGGAATCAACCGCAAAGGCGAAATGGATGAGCTCGCGCGCATGTATGAGCCGCAGATCGCGGTGGTTACGAACATCGGAACCGCCCATGTGGGCATCTTCGGCTCACGCGACGGTATCGCGCACGAGAAGAGCAGGATTTTCTCGCGCTTTGACGGCTCTCAGCGCGCGCTCATCTGGGAAGACGACGAATACAGGGATTTTTTGCGTTCGAAAGCACCCGGACAGGCTTCTTTTTTCGGCATCAGGAGTACCGAGGGCCTTGGCGCGATCGAGAATCTCGGAGTGCGGGGGTGGAGGATCGAGTGGAAGGGGCAGCGCATCGATTTCGCGCTTCCGGGAAAACATAACCTTATCAATGCCTGCGCCGCGCTCTCCGTCGCGAATGTGCTGGATCTCGACCCACGTGGGGCCGCGCGCGGGCTTGCGGGAGTGAAAGCGCTCTTCGGGAGATCCGAGATACGCGAAGGCGCGATCACCGTGATGCAAGACTACTACAACGCGAACCCCGACAGTGTCGCTTCAGCCATCGAATTCTTCAGCCACATTTCCGCGCGCGGAAGAAAGATTCTGGTGCTCGGTTCCATGCTCGAACTCGGCAGCGAGAGCGAGCGCGCGCACCGCGATGTTGGCAAAATGGCCGGCCGCGCTACCCCCGACGCGATCTTCCTCTTCGGCGATGAGATGGTCGCCGCGGAAGAGGAACTCAGGGACGAAGGCTTTTTGGGCATG
>JAKALZ010000019.1 GCA_021813065.1 bacterium | reverse complement strand
GTTTAGCATGCGCACTTGGATCGAGGTCGAGTCCGCGAGAATGCCCATCTGGCCGCCGAGCGCGTCGATTTCTCGGACGAGATTCCCCTTGGAGAGGCCGCCGATGGCAGGGTTGCAGGACATTTTCGCGATGGTGTCAGGATTCTGCGTAATGAGCACCGTCGCGGCACCAAGCCGCGCAAGGGCGAGCGCGGCCTCGACGCCCGCGTGTCCTCCTCCTATAACAATCGCTTCAAAATCCGACATACATCCTCATTTTATTTTCCCACACAGAAGGTGCTAAAAACACGCTCCAGCACTTCGTCTGGCGCGATTTCTCCCGTGATCTCTCCAATGTACTCAGCGGACTCTCGCACGTGGAGCGCGACGAGGTCGAGCCCTGCGTGCGCGACGTGAGCTTCCGAAGCTTGACAAAGCGCGTCGCGTGCCTGGCGAACAAGCCTGGCTTGGCGTTCGCCCGCGATTCGCACCTGCGCCTCGAAATCGCGCGCGTCTTCCGCGCCGCGAACCTGCGCGCGCAGCGAATCAGTCAAGATCGACTCAAATCGGCCAAACGTGTGGATATCCTTCGCGCTCAGGGGAAGCCACGACGAAGGCGCGGGCGCGCACATAGGCAGATCGGCCTTGTTCCACAATAGCATCGCATTCGGATAGCGCGTGACAAACGCCGCGTCTTCAGCATCGATTCCAGTTGTTCCATCGACCAGGTACAGAATGAGGTCGGCGCGGGAGAGGAGCGCGGTCGATCTGCGTACACCCTCAGCCTCAATGGTGTTCGCGGTATTTCGCAGTCCCGCGGTATCGATGAGGCGCACCGCGAATTCTCCGATCGAAATCCATGATTCGAGCCAATCTCTCGTAGTGCCTGGTTCAGGACTGACAATCGCTCGTTCCTCACGCACGAGGAGATTGAAGAGGCTCGATTTGCCCGCGTTCGGTCTGCCCGCGATTACCACGAGGAGACCCTCCTGCCGAAGCTTTGAGCCGGGATATCCCTGAATGAGGTCGTCGAGTTCGCTTCGCGCCCGCTGGAGTATTCCCATCCACCGACCCTCTTCATCGAGGCTTTCGTCTTCGGGATAATCGAGGCGCGCGTTGATGTCGGCCAACACATCGATCACGAGGTCGCGAATAGCGTCGAGCCTATTTGAGAGGGCGCCTGAGAGTCGTTGAAGCGCGTCGTGCCTGGCCGCTTCGCAGGAGGCGCGCGCCAGTTCGTTCACCGCCTCCGCGCGCACGAGATCGGTTTTGCCCTCCGCGAAGGCCCTGAAGGTGAATTCGCCTTGAAGCGCCTGAGAAAAACCTTCATTGAGGAGAAGGTCGAGGATGCTCTTCGCCACAGCGGGCGAGCCATGACAGCTAATCTCGACGGCGTCTTCGCCAGTAAACGAGCGCGGCGCGCGGAATACAAGGACGACTACCTCGTCGATCTTCTCGCCTGAGCGCGGGTTCACAATCCAGCCGTGGACGGCGCGATATCCAATCGCCGCGCTGAGCGCGTTAGGTCGGGAAAAACAGCGGGCGACGAGATCGATCGCTCCGTGGCCAGCGGCTCTGATCACAGCCAGTGCGGCGTGGCCCTCCGCCGTGGCGAGCGCGACGATGGGTGCGTCTCTGTCAAAATAGGTCCTCGGCATATTTCTGTACGATAGCGCCTCGGCGCCCTCGTATTCAAGGACACAAGAACTGGCGTACCCGCGCCACCTTCGAGTACAATCGTGACGAGGTACCAGACCATGACACCCCAGGAATTATCGCGCCTCGACTACGAGGGCGCCTCTGAAATGCTCATCGCCTATGCGACCGACGCGAAAAAGTACGAAAGAGAAATAGCTTCGCTGAAGGCCCAAACCAATGACTGGAAGGCAAAGGCCACCTTGGCGCAGACCAAGAATATGCCTGATCTCGCCCAGGCCGCCCTGCGGCGCGCTACCGAGTTCGACACGAAGTCGCGCGAGCTCGAGCTTGAACTCTCGGGGATTCGACGCGACATCGAAGACCTCCGGAGCGCGCTCCCGCTCCTTAAAGCGAAGCAACGACGCGTCGACCCGGATCAGCTGCTCGCTGAGCTATCGATGATCGTAGGATCGGAAAGCACTCAATTCGACACAGAGTTGGCACAAGGCGAATCAGCGCACCCACAGGATTGCTCTGTGGGCAACCTAGAGGGCAGCCCAGTGGCTGGCTCACCGTCCGGAACTCAGTATCGCGGCGAAATGAGCGGCGACACGTCGAGTCAATCCGGAAGGGCGGAGCCCGCTCAAAGCGAGGCTCCGTCTAGTCCCGACAGCGACACGCGAGAAAAGGCGGGCGGCAAAGCCTCGCCAGGCCCCTCCTCACCGAGCTCGGCCAGCCCCGCCCACGCGTCCAGCGCTGATGACGCCCTCGCGGAACTCAAGCGAAAAATGGGTCTTCTCTAAGAGAACTTAACAAGGAAACACCATGCAGCGACCAACGCTTCTCGCCGATTTCCCGCGACCTCTTCTGTTTGCGCACCGCGGTCTTAACCGCAGGTTCCTCGAGAACACTTTTGAATCGTTCGAGGCAGCTGCCCGGGCCGGCATTCCCGGCATCGAGCTCGATGTGCACCTGACTCGAGACGGCGCGCTTGTCGTATTCCACGACGACACCACTGGGCGGATTGAGGCGCTTGCGCACGCCGCGCGTGTTCCTCGACCAGAGCGAACCGAACTCGATCAGGCCTTAGATCGGACGAGCGCTGAGAACAATACGCGCACTGAGAACATCGCAGGCGCCAAAAACCAAGAGGAAGCCGAGAGCTCGCCCCGTGACCTTTCCCTCGAAGCCTCCACGCTCGCCGAGCTGCGCTCGCTTTCGATCGGCCCAAGGCTTCCCCTCTTATTCGAAGTCTTCGAGCGTCTGGGCAACAGAGTCTACATCGACATCGAGTTAAAGAGCAGAAGCGCGTCCGACACGGGGCTCGCCGCGGCTGTCGCCAAGGAAATCCGCGCGCACAAGCTTGAGCGGCGCTGCGTCATATCATCGTTCAATCCATTCGCGCTGCGGCACTTCAAGCGCGCCGAGCCGAGGGTGCCAGTTGGCATCATCTGGAGTCGATCGGAGGACCTATACTGGTTCTTGCGGCATGGCGAAGGCGCGCTCATCGCTGGTGTCGATTTCCTAAAGCCCGAGGTATCGCTCGCCGCGGCGCTCCCTTGGTATCTGCGGATCGGCGGCACGCCGGTGGTGCCATGGACGGTGAACAATGGCGCCACGGCGCGCACGCTCGTGGACCATGGCGCGGCGGGGGTAATCACCGATATCGCGGATGAAATACTGCCTACATTGATGGCAAAACCTTGACGCGGCAGTCCTGACAGATCGCCGCTGAGGGCGGCAGGTTCAGCCTACCGCGGTGGCCTATGTACGCACACTCCCACAGGCGCGCGTTGCCGCGCGCGACCGATCGTTTGGGGGCGGCGCCCGCGATATCGCCTACTCCACTTCGTGGATTGAGCGCGCGAGGGGAAGCCGCCGTCCTACGCCGAAAGCACGCTTCGATACCTTGATGGCGGGCGCCGCCTGCCGGCGCTTGTATTCGGCCTTGGCGGCCATCTCGAGTGTCCGCCGTACTGTGGCACGATCAAAGCCGGCTGCGATAATGTCGTCCATCATTTTATTTTCTTCTATATATAAGCGAAGAATCCCATCGAGGGTCGCGTACGCTGGAAGGGTATCCTGATCCTTCTGGTTGAGACGGAGTTCGGCGCTCGGCGCCTTCGTGATGATCGGCTCAGGCACTGGCTCAACTTCGCCCTTCGCGGCAGCGCGCGCGTTCATGTACGCGGCCAACCCGTAGACCTCGGTTTTGTAGAGATCGGCGATCGGCGCGAGCGACCCGTTCATGTCGCCGTAGAGCGTACAGTAGCCTGTGGCGACCTCGCTCTTGTTGCCGGTAGTAAGGAGCAGCGCGTTGAACTTGTTCGACCAGGCCATGAGCAGCGTTCCGCGAATGCGCGCCTGCAAGTTCTCTTCGGTGGTGTCGTAGGGGCGGCCGGCGAACGGCCCCTCAAGCGCGCTCAGATACGCGGTAAAGGGCGCTTCGATAGGGATGCGCTCGAGCCTCAAGGCATTGCGCCTGCAAAGCTCAACCGCGTCGTCGAGGGAGCCCGCGCTCGAGAATCTGCTCGGCATGGCGATACATGTGACATTTTGCGGTCCAATCGCCTGTGCGGCGAGCACGGCGACCATCGCCGAGTCGATGCCGCCAGAGAGTCCCAAGACCACGCGCGAGAATCCCGACTTCCAGAGGTAATCTTGGATACCCACAATGAGCGCCCGATGGATCTCCTCGTAGCGGTCTGCGTGGGGGTTTATTTCTTCGCTCGCGGGACAGAGCGCGAAGTGTGCGGCGTCAAACACGAGTCGTGTCGCCGCGCGCGATTTTGTGTCGTAGATGAGCACTTCTTCGCCCCAGCCGCAGAGGCCTCGGATAGAGGTATCTTCGGCCATCGCGAAGGATCGGCCATCGAATACAAGTGAGTCGTTCGCTCCTACGGCGTTGCAGTACAGCACGGGGATCGATCCTGAGCGAACGGCCTTTTCCGCCAGGCTCAGCCTCGTTTCGAGCTTGCCCGCGATAAAGGGCGAGGCCGACGGCACGATAAGAAGATCGGCACCAGCGTCCATGAGCTCTTTAACTGGATCGATCGAGTATTTTTGCGAAGCGTCCGGAGCTTCCCACCAAAAATCTTCGCAGATCGCGAAACCGACTCGCGCGCCGCTCATTGCATAGATCCGCCTCGTACGCGCTGGCTCGAAGTAACGCGCCTCGTCGAACACATCGTAGGTTGGAAGGAGTGTTTTCGCCTGTGTGAAAACCAGAGCGCCATTGTGAAGCACCGAATACGCGTTGACGAGCGTTTTCCCCGCTCCCTCGCGGTTCTTATCGACATAGCCGACGCCAACGGCGATATTCTGAGGCAGCAGTTTCTGCAGTCTGCGGAGCGCCGCGGTCGAACCAAAGAGGAAAGAGTCCTGATCGAGAAGATCCATGGGAGGATACCCGCAGATACTCTGCTCTGGGAACACGACGAGATCGGGCCGCTGGGGACCTGAATGCGTTGTCAAAATAGTATTGACAATGGCGAGCATACGGTCGACGTTGCCGTTAAAGTCGCCAATTTTCGAATTGAGCTGTACGAGAGCCACCCTCATGGCGCACCTCCCCTATTTGATTTTCTTGCGGAGTTTTCTGGCCTTTGCGACATCGAATTTTGGCGTGCGTCGCGTCTTATCGCCCTTGCTGAATCCACCACCTCTGGCCGTGCCGCTGTCACCATTCGCGCTGCCCTCACTCCGTTTCGACGCGTCGATAAAGAAGGGTTCGGTCGGTTGAATCACGAAGTGCGCGCGCGCATAGAACAGAAAGATAATTGCGGCGACGACCATGAGAAAGCTCAGAATCTGACCCATCGAAAAGTTGAAGATCGACACGAAGCGCGCGGTGGGGGCGTTTGGGTCTCCAAGCGGGAGAATGTAGCCGAGACCGGAGTCGGGCTCGCGGAAATATTCGACGATAAAGCGTGCCACGCCGTAACCGATCGCGTAGACGGCCACGCTCTTGCCTCGATAGGTCCGGCGTGTGCGCACGAAGAACCAGAGGATGAGCCAGAGCACAAGTCCCTCGAGGATCGCCTCGTAGAGCTGCGAAGGATGTCGGGGCAAGTTGACCATGTCGTTCATGGACACAATGCGGATGCCCACCGCGCGCGCGACTTCCTGCACCCAAGGCTCTTTGGCGGAAAAGCGCTCGGCGTTCGGAAAGAGCATCGCCCAAGGCGCGGTACTCACTTTGCCCCAGAGTTCACCGTTGATAAAATTGCCGAGGCGGCCAAACGTGTAGCCAAGAGGCGCGGCGACCGCGATGAGATCCGCCCAGTCGAGCCAGTTCCACCTGTGAACCCTGCACCAGATCAGCGTGGTGATGACGAGCCCGACAAAGCCGCCGTGGTATGACATGCCCTGAAATCCTACAAAGGCGCCCGACTCATCGAAGGGCCAGAAGATGAACCAAGGCTTTATCCAGTAGTAGTTGCTCGGCTCGTAGATCAGGGTTCCCGCGAGCCGTCCGCCGATCAAAATTCCGACGATAGCCCAGATAAAGAAATTGGCGGCCTCATCCTCGGACCACGGCGCGCCGAGCCGCTTGGATTCGCGCCTGAAGAGGAGCCAGGTTACCGCGAAGGCCAAGAGATACATGAGCCCGTACCATCGAAAGGGAAGCCCAGGAATAATCTCTGGAGAGAGCCATTTGGGAAATTCGAGCATTGCGACCATCAGTGAACCTCGCGGTGATCATCTTCAGCGGCGCGTTCAGACGCGCGCTCGTTCGCGGCACGCGGGGGTTCCGCGGGCTTCTCGGCGTGTCCTGTATCCTGGAGGTGCGCGATTCGCGCGGTTCGCGCGGTTTTGAGCGCGTCGATCGCGAGCAGTCCCATCACTAGAATATCGAGCGCGAGCACCGCGAGCAGCGATCCACCCGCCTGCGCCAGATTGACGGGCAGAGAATCCCCAGTATGGCGAATAAGCGCGAGCATGGAGAGCACGCTCAGTACCGGAGCGGCGCAGGCGAGCACAATGGACGGCGTCAGAAGCGTTTTGCGCGTCTCTGGCGTGCGATACTGAAGATAGAGAATGTACACAAAGAAAAGACTGTAGAGCTGAAATACTCTGAGCAGCGCCGAAGAGGCTCCCCCGCTATCGCTTATGCCGAGCGAGACAGCCGCGAAGCCGAGCGCGAACACGCGCACCAACGCCAACACTGTGGCGACGAGCAGAAAAAGAGACCGGCGCATATCGAAATGGAGTCTAGTGGCGCAATCCAGCAGAGTCAAGACAGTAGCAAAATTGCAACCATTTGGCTATTATTATGTTTTCCTCATTTAGCATAGATTCAGGGAAAAGGAGCCTATCCCGATGAAGCATACCGATATCCCTCACGCGCGCGGCCGTATTCTGCCCTTGATCGCCTTTGTGGCCGCGATTGCGCTGTCTTTCGCGACCGTCTCTGTGCCAGAGCTCTACGCGCAACAGACGAAACCGCCCGACGCGAAGCAGTATTCTCAGCTTCTCCAGAACATCTATCAGTTTATCCTTCAGAATTATGTCGATGAGCCCGACCCAACCAAGCTCTACGAGGGCGCTGTCAAAGGAATGCTTGATTCTCTCGGCGACCCCTACTCCACATTCCTCGACCCTGAAATGATGTCCGATCTCATGTCTGATACCACCGGCACTTACGCGGGAGTGGGCCTCTACATCTCTAAGCAGACAACAGCCCCCACCGAAAACGCGCCACTCTACATCGAGGTCGTATCCCCCATCGAAGATACTCCCGCATGGAAAGAGGGTGTCCTCCCTGGCGACCTCATCACCAAGATCGATGGAGAGGACACCTCCACGCTGAGCGTCGACAAAGCGTCAGCGAAGATCAGAGGCGAGACTGGCACCAAGGTAACACTGACCTTTAAGCGCGGCAGCTATGAGTTTGAAGTGACATTCACGCGCAGCAAGATCGAGATCCCCGCCATCAAAAACGCGGTGATCCCCACCGCTCAGGGCAAAATCGGCTACATCCGCATCATCGAGTGGAATCCCAACACCGAACCTAAGATGAAAACCGTGCTCAAGGACATGAAGGCTCAGAATATCGACAAGTTCATTGTCGATGTACGCTCGAATCCAGGCGGCCTTCTCGATTCGGTTGTCGATGTCAGCGATCTCTTCCTTTCCTCAGGCGTCATTGTGTCCACCAAGGGGCGCGACATCTCCGAGAATTATGAGTACAAGGCTAAACCTGACCTTGCCATTCCCTTGACCGATCGCATGATCGTGCTCACGGACCAGGGATCAGCCTCGGCGTCCGAAATTTTCTCTGGCGCGATGAAGGACACGAAGCGCGCCCTTCTCCTCGGCGAGAAGACTTACGGCAAAGGCTCGGTGCAGCAGATTTTTCCCATCAACGACGCCGGTTTCAAGCTGACGATGGCGCGTTACTACACGCCGAGCGGCGTCAATATCGATAAAGTCGGCATTCAGCCCGATATCGTGGTGCCAGAGCCCACCCTGAACGACAAAGAGCTCGCTGAAGTGCAGCGCCTCTACGACGCTGGCGACATCGCGCGCTACCTGCAGTCGACTCCACAGCCGAGCCCTGAGCAGCGCAAGACCTTCGCGGCTGACCTCGCAAAAAAGTACAATGTGCCTGAGCTCATTCTAGAAAAGCTCGTTCGCGATGAGGCTGAGCGATCGCAGCCAGCGAGAGTGTACGACCTCGAGTACGATGTGCAGCTCCAGAAAGCCCTCGATCTTATCCAGTCGCTCGATTTCGATAAAGATCTGCGCGACGCAAAAACCTTGGCCCAGATACGGCAGACTGCCAAGGCAAAGTAACCGACGGCTGGTAACGACAAGGGTATATGAAACAGGTTGTCCTTCCTGGGAATCTCTCTGGCTCGGAACGCTGCGCGCTTGATCCGAAAACGCGGCATTATCTCATCGATGTGCGCCGCATGCGCGCGGGCGACACATTCGAAGCCATAGATGAGATCGGAGGGCGATTTCTCTGCACGCTTCTCCCCGACAGCGCGTGTGGTGTGGAAGTATCCCTCAGCCGAATTTCAGGAAACAGCCGCGCATTCGTCGAACCTGACGCGCCCGCATCCCGTTCGTTGCCGAGAATCGCGCTCATACAGGCGCTGCCCAAAGGCCAGAAATTCGATCTGATCGTGCGTCAGGCCACTGAACTTGGGGTTGCCCTCATCGTGCCTGTGATCACCCAGCACTGCATCGGCACAGAGCCGGGCGATCGCTCCGCATCGAAGCTCGAGCGTCGCCAGCGCATCGTTCGAGAGGCGCTCCAGCAATCGGGCTCCACGGTGATGACTGAAATCATCTCAATCGTGGAACTCGCGAACCTTGAAAACGCGCTCGAGCGCCAGGGATTCGCGCGCGACGCATCGGTCCGAATTCTCTTCCACGAAGCTGAACAGAACGAGCGGGCCTCGCTCCACGAGCTTCTGTCGGGGAATCCGAACGCCATCGCGGTTGCGATTGGGCCTGAGGGCGGATTCTCCGCGAATGATTCCTTTACTTTTTCGAATATGGGTTTTAAGGTATACCACGCCGAGGGCCCCGTGCTGCGCGTTGAGACCGCGTCAGTCTTCGCCATTTCCGCGATTCGAACCATTGTGTCCGAGAGAGATGTATGGAAAATGTGAGCATACCCGGCGCGCGCCTCGATGGAGTGCGCCTCGATTTTCCTTCGCGCTTTGTCATATCCGCCCTTCCCTATCTCTGGGATGATGAGAAGAATCACCAGATTTGCTTTTTAAGCCCGGGTCAGTGGAGTCACGCGATCACGCGCGATGAATTCGGATCCATGATCTCGAGCGCCGATATCGTGCTGCCTACAAGTCTTTCACTTGTCTCGAAGGCACGTGCGCGGGGGGAGCACACCGAGCGCTCCTGGCCAGTACCGTTCACCTATCAGATTCTGCTCGACGCGCTCCGGGACGCTGAAGAATTCAGCGAATCCGAACCCTGGAACCTCGCGCGCGACGCGTACCGACCCCAGAGCGTGCTGACGCTGCTGCTCTCCGCGATCGAGAAGCGCGGCGGATCAGTATTTCTTATCGGCGGCACACCGATCACACTTCTTAAAGCGGAGAAAAATCTCAGAGCGACCTATCCGGGTATCACCATCGTAGGGAGCATGCACGGAATGTACCGCCGCGAAGAGGAAGGCGCGCTCCTCCAGGCGATTCAGAAAGGAGCGCCAAATCTCATTCTCGCTGGCGACCCTCTTCCAGAGGGTGAGCGATGGATTCCCCGCCACATGAGCGCGACGCGCAGTGGAGCTTTTCTCTATTTTGGATCCATCATACGCTGGTTTTCCGGGCGCTGAGCAAAGATACAATCTCAATATTATCGCGTTATTGTATATAAATAATAACTCAATAAAAAACAAATTTAGTTCTGTTTAGATGTTTTTTCTCTTGCGGTTATGCGCGTTATCTGCTACATAGTAATTAATAATGATAAAAATTCTCTACTACGAGACGAACCCAAAGAGAATTCGCATGGTCAGGTCCTCGCTCGATGGAAGCTTCGAAGTAGCTGTCGCGGGCAGCCCCCTCGATTTCGCGCTCATGTTCAGTGAACTATGTCCCTCGGGGTTGATGTTCTTCGTTTCACCAAGAAACGAAAAATCGATCATATCGATTCTCGAAAGTGTTCAGCGAACGTTCGCGCATCCCCATCACCCCGCACAGCATCGCGAGCCACGCTGTGTGTTCCTGCTGTGCGACCGCAGCTTAAAAAGCCAACTATCAGCGACAGCGCCTCTTACACCCATCGAGCCCTCCCGCTTTGCGGCGCTCAGCGACACGCTCCACTGCGAATTTTTTTCATTGAGTCTCCCGATTCAAGCCGCGACGATCGCCGCGATGCGGTCGGCGCTCGAGCATCTCACTTTGATAGCCTCATCACAGCGCGAACGTCCTCCTCACACCAATGCCTTCGATATGGATCGCGTATCGATTATCGGAGCCAGCGTAAAAATCCGTGAACTCATTTCGCAGATTCGATCCCACGCGAAAGATTCTGGCCCTGTCCTCATCGTTGGAGAAACGGGAACGGGAAAAGAACTCGCGGCGCGGGCACTCCACTTTTGGGGCACACACGGAGTCGGACCATTCATCGCGCTCAACTGCTCAGCCATACCAGAACCACTCTTCGAGAGCGAAGTTTTCGGCACCGAGCGCGGAGCGTACACCGACGCGCAACCCCGCACGGGTGCCATAGAAGAGGCGCATCTGGGGACGCTCTTTCTTGATGAGATCGGCAGCCTGTCGCCGCTGCTTCAACCTCGCTTGCTGCGCGTACTCGAAACGGGCGAGTACCGCAGGCTTGGAAGCACGGCTCCGCACTCATCGGCATTTCGGCTCGTGAGCGCGTCAAGCCTCAACCCCATCGACCTGGCCGCTGAAGATAAATTCCGAAAAGATCTCCTGTTCAGGATCGCCAATGCGGTGATCGAAATTCCGCCATTGCGCGAGAGGATTGAGGATGTGTCGCTGCTCGCCCGACACTTCTGCGCGCAGTATTCAAAAGGTAAATGCGGACTCGACCGAAGAGCCCTCGACAAACTTTCAGCCCACGATTGGCCCGGAAATGTACGAGAGCTGAAGTCGGTGATTGAGAGAGCATGCGCATCGAGCAAAAATGGGGTTGTTCACCCCGATGATATCGTATTCCTCGCGGGAATCTCCAAGCTCTCCTCGGGGACGAGATGATGAATAGTCGATGATATGTGCGCTATTATACCACCATGCAAAGTATAAGAGGTGAGCGGTCAGACGCCGAACATTCCACGCTCGCGGGGCGTTTCGCGATTGTGGTGGGGGGATCGGGCGGTATTGGCCGCGCGATTTCCACAGAACTCGCGCGCCGAGGCGCGACAGTTCTCGTTCATGGTCGGCACGCGTCCGAAAAGACAGGAGAACCTCATGGAAGCATCGCGCGCGGCGGTCTCAGCGAGCTGCCCCTCGGTTTCTCGAGCGCCCACGACCTTACCTTCGATTGCGAGTTCAACACCCCTCACGCGTTTCTGAGCGCCCTCGACGAGAGGCTCCGCGAGCTCGGCGCCGAGCCCGACCTTCTCGTCTGCTCCTTCGGACCATTTCTCGAGCGCCCCCTCGCGGCCACAAGCACGGCAGACTGGGAGCGCCTCGCCATGGCAAACCTCGCGCTGCCCGGCGCCCTCGCGAGTCGCTTCTTGCCCGGAATGCTGGCCAGAGGATTCGGTCGATTCCTGTTCTTTGGAGGTACGCGCACCGACAGCATTCGCGGTTTCACGCAGACCGCCGCCTATGCGGCGACCAAGACCGGCCTCGGCGTCCTCGTCAAATCGATCGCGCTGGAAGGCGCGTCCCGCGATGTCGCCTCCGCGCTCGTCTGCCCCGGCCCTACCGAGACCGAGTACCAGGATGCCGCCACAAAGGCGCGCCACGCCGCGCTCACGCGGCGCGGAACACTCGCCAGGGCCGACCTCGTGGCGCGCGCGGCGATCGATCTCATCGACGCGGACCCCTGTCTCGCCTCCGGCGCGATCGTGGCGCTCGACGGCGGATTCGCTCCCTGACGGAA
Source organism: bacterium (assembly GCA_021813065.1). Lineage (GTDB taxonomy): Bacteria > Spirochaetota > Spirochaetia > Treponematales > Rectinemataceae > Rectinema. Next base: position 1,192 of record JAKALZ010000019.1, on the reverse strand, counting down.
GTCGCGTTGCCTCACCACAAAATCTCGTCCTCGGCGGCACGCGTTTGACTTTTCCAAGCCGAGCTCATATTATTGAGGCGTTATGCCATCGAGACTGCTTTCCCGCATTCAGAAAATTCCTCAGGCTGGTGCTGATGCATTGATCTCCTCGCGAATTTCAAGCGATTTCCCCGAATGCGTGGTCGCGCAATTCGTGGGCGCGGTACACGACGCCAACCTGGACGCGGTAGCGCAGTCCTTCGACACCATTCTCGCCGAGGGTATTCGTTACTTGGTGGTAGACTTTTCGACAATCGAGGAAATTGGCGCGGCCGGAATGGGACTCATGCTCGCGCTCCGTCAGAAACTAAGAGATCGTCAGGGTGACCTTGTGCTCTGCGGCATGCGCCCGCGAATGGACAGACTGCGGCGGGTTCTCGGCCTCGAGGGCTACTTTTCCACCGCTCTTGACGCACGCGACGCGGTCAATGGCCTGCGCTCCATGCTCAGAAGCACATTTCCTCTCTCTATTAAGTGCCCCGCGTGTGATACGCTGATCGATATTGAACAGCCGGGAAGAGGTCGCTGCCAGAACTGCGAGGCGGTAATAAGCTCTTTTCCCGATGGCACCGTCTCGCTCGGTTGAGCGGACTCCGCGCTCCGTGCACAATTACAAGGAGGTAACGATGCCCGCATCGCCCAAAATCGAAAAGTATCTCATCGATCTCGGCATCTCGTATCAGGAAATGCCAAACAATTCCTGGCTCATCGAAGATGAGAACAAAGGCTATCCAAAGATGATCGTAAGCCTGTCCGATCCGCTTGTCATCATCAGCGCCGATGTCATGCCAGTGCCGAAGAAGAACGCCGAAGCGTTCTTCAGGATGCTCCTCGAATTGAACGCCACCGACCTTCTGCACGGTGCCTACGCCATAAGCGGAAATGACATTATCGTTATCGACACCCTGGAACACGCGACGCTTGACAAAGAGGAATTTCTGGCTTCTATTGAATCGATATCGTTCGCGCTGCTCGAGCACTACAAGAAGTTCGCGAGCTATATTCATAAAGCGGAGGACTAAATCATGGGAATGTTCGATCGCCTCAAAACAGTGATCTCTTCAAATATCAACTCACTCATCTCGAAAGCTGAAAATCCCGAAAAGATGCTCAATCAGATGGTCATCGACATGAATGAGCAGCTCATCGAATC
>JAKALZ010000018.1 GCA_021813065.1 bacterium | reverse complement strand
CGCGCGCCGCGCCGAATCTTCCATTTCTGGCTTCCAGGACTCAGGCGAAACGCCGATCCAGAGGTCGCTTTCCCCGCGGGAGAGTATCCATGAGCGAAAGCGGCTGCCCATCTCCGCGCGATAGAAGCGCTCGGCGAGCGGGGAGCCCGAGTGCGGCGCGCTTAACTTCGGCGCACCAGACTGCCTGGTAAGGTTTTGCGAGATGCGAGGCGGCGGCGCGTCTGCGTTCGAACCGCTATCGCGCGGGCTATCATCGCGCGGGCTATCATCGCGCGGGCTATCATCGCGCGGACGGCTCGCGTTCTGCCCGCCTGCGACGCCAGGGGCTTGGTCCATCCCCACTGGTCCGCGCACGTCTCAGTTCCCAAACTTGAGCGTAAAGAGCCCGAGCGGACAGGCCGGAACGCAGAGACCGCAGGCAGTGCACTGCTCGCGATCCACGTGGAGTTTCCAGTCCGGGGCGGCGATCGTAAGGCAGCCCGAAAAGCAGACTGCCGTGCACGCGCCGCAGTCGACGCATCCCGCTTCCCTGAAGCCAAGGCTTTGCGCGATGGGAATCATCCTCACGTCGCGCGCCCGCAGAAAGGCCTCAGCTTGCTCCAGACGCTCAGGCTCGCTCTCGATCTCGATCAGCATGCTGCCCTCGTGGCCGGGCGAAATCTCGGCGCGAAGGATATTCACCATTACATCGAAGTGCTTCACGAGGCTGTACACGATTGGTTCGTCGACGACATCCTCGCTGTATTCGAGCACATATTTTTCTTTCATACCAATCCTCCCGTGAGCCGCAAGCCGCGCACGGACGCGTGGGCTGGAAGCGGCTGGACCGGCTCCGCGAGCGCGAAACTTCCGGAAGCGACCTGCTCCTTGAGGAACGCCGCGATCTGGCGCGCCTTCGCGAGACTGGAGAGCGGGGCGGTCCGCACTTTTCGGCCATTCAACATGACTGAGCCGCTCCTGAGCTCGGCATAGCTCACCTTTGCGATACCTGGATGGCCATCCCGCGAGTAATCGCACACTGTCGTCTCGATCTGGCTGTTTGAAATCGATACCCTCCTCGCGATATCCTCATCGAGCACGGGAATGGGTATGCCAACTCCCAGGAAAATAGAGACCCCGTAGCGCTCGAAGTACGCCGCCCGGAGGTATTCGGGGTCCATGTTCTTGAGATCAGCGGTCAGCATGAGCGTGCGGGCGTTGCTCAGAGGGAGATCGAAGTCGTTTTTCGGCTTTTCAGTGTTGAACTGCGTTCCGTTCCAGTTCACAAACCCTTGCGCGCCCGCGAGGAAAACCCGCGTTCCGACGCCGATAGTCCTCAATTCCGGATCATTGAGGAGGGGAGAGAGTTCGCCTGAGGTCGAATACGTCACATTGCCGTGCTTCGGGAGGAGCGTGCCCATATACGTGTACATGATCGTGCCGCTCGAGTTTGTCGCGGCCGGATAGTTTTGGTACGCGTTCCTTGGATTGACCATGATGATCTCGTTCGCGCTTTCCTTCGAGACCTTCGCGTGGGCCGCGCGTCGAGGGTAACAGTCCGTGCCCTTTCCATGCGCTTCGAGCGTGAGCGTTTCGCCCCTCACCAGCGCCTCGATGAGGTGCGCTCCGCCGTACCGGGGATTGGAGGGCGAAACTTCGGTCGCTCCGATGTAGGCATCCACCGCGGCGAGGCCGCCAAAGACGGGCACATCGTTGAGCGTGATCGATTCCATTCTGATCCCCGGCTCAGGGTGTCCGAAATTGATGAAGCAGCCTGACGAGCACATCGCCCCGAAGGTGGCCGTGGTGACCACATCCACCTTTTTCGCGATTTCCTCGGGCGCGAGCTCCTCGCCCATGCGCGCGACCTCCTCGGCCGTCACGACCACCGCCTCGCCCCTGGCGATCTTCTCATTGATCTCTTCGTAGGTTTTTTTCACCATGTTCACGCTCCTCGGTGGGCACCCCGCCTCAGCATTCCCGCGCAGCGGCCGAATATTGGATATATATACAGGATACTTCCTTGACTTGTATAGAATCCGGCAACCTGAATATTCCAAGTCGCGGACTCAAGCGCTAGCGCATAGGAGAAAAGGCAACGCGATTGCGTCCGGCCGCTTTGGATTTGTACATAGCAGCATCCGCTCGTTCAAAGAGTTCATTATACAGGGAACTTGGGCCATCACTCTCTTCTGTCCTGGCGAAATTCGCTAATCCGCCGCTGATGGTAATTGATACAGGATGATTCCCCAAGACAAATTCTTGCGAAGAAATGGCGCTCCTGATTCGGTCAGCGAGGTTACGCGCGGCTTCGTCCTCAAGTCCGGACAACAAGACTGCGAATTCATCACCGCCGACACGTCCAAAAACATCATGCTCCCTCAATGTCCCCTGGCAGCGGCGGCACACCTCCTGAATAACGGTGTCGCCAGAAAGATGCCCGTACTCATCGTTGAATTTTTTAAAGTAGTCAATATCGAAAACCATAAGAAAACTCTTTTCAGAATAGGAGCTTTCCAGAAGGTTATTTACGATTTCATTGAACGCTTGTTTGTTGTAGATGCCTGTCAATGGATCTTTTTCAGCCTTTTCCAGAAGCCTGTTCATCCTAAAGGTGTCATCCGAGATGTCCTGAAGTACGCTGGTAAAGCCGATGAGCCTCTTATCATTTTTTAATTCATAGCTTCGAAGCAGGTAATAGATTTTCGCATCGCTTGTACTGAGCTTAAGATTAAAACGGAGTTCTTTGTGGGCGCATAATTCAGGGAGACTGGAACCCAGGGTTTTCGAAAGGAAGACGCCAAATTCGGATGCCGGCGCATCTTTCAGCAGCGGGTAGTTTCTAGAAAGCATGCTGCGGGCCGCTCGGTTCAGGTCCATAACCTTGCCATCTACCGCGCATACCAGAATGCCTTCATCTATGACATCGAAAGCCCTATCTCGCGCAATCGGCGTAAGTTTCAGGAATCCGAAATATTGTATTCCTATGAGGGCAATTATGCCTCCGACAGCGAAACTCGTATCGGCTGGGATTCCTCCGAACACGAACGCGCCAAATATATTCGTGAGACTTGAAAAGATGCTAGGTATCGCGAGACCCACGGCGATGATTATGAGTGGCGCACGAGTTGCAGGCATTTTAATCGCTGAAATGAGAAGGATCAAAATGCCCGCGAGCATCAGCGCGTAGTTTACGGATACGCATACCATTCCCAGGACCGTCTGCGTGACTACAATTGTCGAGAGTCCTGAGATGCCAGAGCCAAGCGTGACAGATACCCGCATGAGGTGGTGGAAGCCATCTGTCCAGATGAGGAACACCGGTATGATCTGCCAGATGTACAGAATGCTGCCGACAAGCCTGATCACGCGTCGAGCCGCGCCGATATACGCCAAAGCGAAGACAATCGTCGCTACAGGGAGGAAAAAAGTGCCGAACTGAGTGACATTTCGCCAGAATAGCTTCGCATCCAATGAGTGAACGCTAAGCTCAATAAATGTTCCAAGAGACCACACGAATGTAAAAAAGATCAAGATTCCGAAGTGTATCGCCCCTGTCACTCTCCATTTTAAAAACGATATGCCGATTATTGTGACAAGAAGAAAAAGTGAACATACATTCAGCAGTACAATTCCAAAACTCACAGGTACACCTCGCGGCTGACTTCAGGAATTCGCTCAACCACGTTATGGAGTATAAATGATGGCATTGTTTTTTCACCTCCCCGCAGCGCTTGTAAAAAGAACGCTTCCCTCAGGCGAGCGGCGATCGCGTCTTGATTGTCGCGCGCGTCTCGCTACAATTGCCGCATGAACGTATATGAAGGCTCTATAGTGACCTGCGACGAACACGGGACTGTCGTTCGATTCCTCGTGGAGGATGGGTGCAGAATCGTGTTCACGGGATCAAGCCTGCCTGAAGAATACCGCGCGGCACCAAGGGTGGCGCTTGGCGAGAAGGCTCTCCTGCCCGCCTTTGGAGACACGCACATTCACTTTATGTCCTACGCATTCTTCGCGGCGGGGCTCGATATCCGGGCGGCGCGGAGCATCGACGAAGCCACGGCGGCGATCTCCGGTTTTGTCCGCGAGCGTTCGCCGAGGTATGTCATCGGTTTTGGCGCGTCAGCCTACGGCGTCGCCGAAAGGCGCCTTCTCACGAGAGCGGACATCGACGCGGTCTGTCCGGACCGACCAGTGTTCATCGCGAAGTATGACGGCCACGCGGCCATCATCAACTCCCCGTTGATCAAAGAGGTTGCCGGAAAGCTGCGGAACGTGCGTGGATTCGATGCCGAATCGGGGCTCATGACGCAGGAAGCTTTTTTTCGGGTGACCGACGCGGTGACGGGCACAATATCTCTCCCGGCCACGCTCGGCAACATGCTTGCGGGGATCGATACCCTCGCTGGCTACGGCATCGGCCTTGTGCACTCCGTGACCGGCATCGGGTTCCCCGCCGACATGGACGTGACGCTCGAGAGCTTGTTCGCCCGCGGACTCGCGAATCCGCTCGCGTACAGGGTTTTCTTCCAGACTATGGATGTGGGAAAGGTCCAAAAGCGGAAACTGCCCAGAATTGGCGGCTGTTTCGCCACGGCGCTCGACGGCTGCTTTGGCTCCGTGGACGCGGCCATGCGCGAGCCCTACGAAGCGTCGGCCCGCTTGCCGAAGGAGCTGAGCCACGGTGTGCTCTACTATTCCGACAATCAGGTCGCGGCTTTCTGCAAGGAAGCGAACCGGCGCGGCCTCCAGATCGAGATGCACGCCATCGGCGACGCGGCCTTCGATCAGGCTGTCGGAGCGATCGCGGCGGCTCTCCGTGACCTCCCGCGCGAGGATCACCGCCACACCATTATCCACGCGTGCCTCCCAACGCGGAGTGGACTCGAGACCTGCGCGAAGCTCGGCATCCGGATCGCCGTCCAGCCGGCCTTCCTCCAGTGGGATCAGGAACCCCTCGAGTACCTCGAATCGATCATGGGCGCGCGGGCCTTTGACATTTCCCCGCTGAGGACGATGACGGACATGGGCATCGAGCTCTCCGGCGGTTCGGACGCGCCCTGCACTGTGCCCGATCCGATTCACGGCATCTGGGCGGCCTGCAACCACTACGTGCGAGGCCAATCGATCTCGATCCAAGAAGCCCTCAATCTCTACACGCGCAACGCCGCGCGGGGCAGCTTCGACGAAAAGGAGCGCGGCAGCCTTGAAACCGGGAAGGCTGCCGATATGGTCATCCTGAACCAGAACCCTCTCTCTTTAGCTCTGGCTGATCTGCGTTCCCTCAGGGTCGAATCGCTCCTTCTGAGCGGGAAAACCTATAGAGCCGGGCAGGGACGCGCCAGCTTGCTCTTGCGAGGGCTCGCGAATGGAAATGGGGAGATTTAATGTGGACTAACACCTTGTGGCCACAAGACTAGTCACTATTCAGGGCTACCATTCCGACATCGGCGACAATCGGCAAGGAGCGACAATCCAATGGATATTTCAATGCTGGCGACCAAATTCTATATCCCGCCTCCCCGTGTCAGAGCTATACAGCGAAAGAAACTATGCGATCGCTTGACTGAAGGTTTACTGTCAGCCGATGGGTTTTTACGGAAGTTGACTCTGGTTTCCGCCCCCGCTGGATTCGGGAAGACATCCCTGGTCAGCCAGTGGCTTGCCGGGGTTTCTATTGGGAAAGCCTGGTTGTCCTTGGATGAAAAGGATAAAGATCCTGCCCGATTTCTTGCGTGTTTTGTATCTGCCCTTCAGACATTCGAGCCGGCTTTGGGAACTTGGGTACTCGAGGCCCTCCAAGTTCCTCAGCCACCCTCTTTTGATACGCTTCTGACGCGGCTTGTGAACGATTTGGCAGGGATTGGCACACGGTTGATCATTGTTTTAGACGATTACCACGCCCTCGATTCCCCTGCGGTCGACGAGAATCTCAGCTTTTTAATCAATAATCTTCCTGCGCGAATCCATATGGTACTGATCACGCGCGAAGATCCGGGGATTCCCCTGGCGCGCGTACGCGCCCGAGGAGAAATGAGCGAAATTCGCGCCAGAGACTTGAAGTTTTCCGTCACCGAAGTCGGAGACTTTTTTCGCGAGGCAATGGGAATTGCCCTGACAGAATCGGAGATCGCCCTGTTGGAGGCCCGCACAGAAGGCTGGGCGGCAGGGTTACAGTGTGCCGCCTTGGCGCTTCAAGGCAACAAAGAACAAGGGGCTGCGGCCGCATTCATCTCCTCGTTTTCAGGCAGCCATCGCTTTGTGCTGGACTACCTAGTTGAGGAAGTGTTCGTTCAACGTACCGAAGCTATCCAGAAGTTTCTTTTAACCACCTCCTGTCTGGACCAGTTCTGCGGGGAGCTCTGCGACGCTGTTCTGGAATCGGACCCAGGAACCGGTGCCGCGACGCTTGAGGCTCTAGATAGAGCCAATCTTTTCCTTGTTCCCTTAGATGACAAACGCTCCTGGTACCGTTACCACCATCTGTTCGCGGAGCTTCTCCAGCAGCGCCTGTCTACAGCGCCGCTTTCATCCTGTCCCGATCCTTCCCTCATTCACGCGAGAGCGAGTCGCTGGTATGAAAAGCACAACTTCATTGTTGAAGCTTTCCGCCACGCGGCCGCGTCGGGAGATTTCGCGCGCGCTGAAACCCTCATTGATGACCGCAGAATGCCCAACCATACCCGCGGAGTCATTATGGAGTTGATAGGATGGCTCGTTGCGCTTCCGGAATCGATAAAGAACGAACGTCCTTCGCTCTGGATAAAATCCGCGACTATGTCCCTTGTTGCCGGGCTGACCGAGGGAGTCGAGGAAAGGCTCAAAGCAGCCGAAGCGGCGTTGAAGGGCAGCGAGGACAGCGAAAGGCTTCTTTTCGGGCAGATCTCGACAGCTCGGGCTACTCTCGCCCTAAGTCACTATCGGATTGAAGAAGCAAAACTCCACGCGCGGCGTGCCATCGAACTTCTCGAAGGTTATAGTTCTCTGTTCAGTTTGGGGGCGCTCTGGGTTTTGGGCATGGCGTACCATTTTGAGGGAGACCGGGCTGAGGCTCGTCGGATTCTGGAGGACGTGCTAAAGGAGAGTCGTACCTTTGCGGCTTTGAATTTTCAAATTCTTTCGGCCCTCGCTCTGGGCGAGCTTCAGGAATTCGACAACCAGCTTTTTCTGGCGGCGGGAACCTTCCAGCAGGCGCTGGAACGTTCCGGCGACCATCCTCAGCCCAATATCTGCGTGGCTTTCGAGGGTCTGGCGCGTATCCACTACGAATGGAACGAACTAGAAAAGGCCGGAGTCTATGGGGAGCGGGGTCTTGTCCTTGCGCGACAGTACGATAGCGCTATCGACAGATTCGTGTCCTGTGAGATTTTTCTTGCCAGATTGGAAATTGGTAAAGGAAACATGGATTTGGCGGAAGAACGCCTGGTTCAGGCAGAACAGAACTCTCTGAAGTATGGCTTTGCGCACCGGATTCCGGAAATCAAGGCGGTCAAGGCGCTTCTCCAGCTGCGGCTGGGCAGCGTTCCGGAATCTGAGGGGCTTCCACCTCCAGTCCAGATCAGGGTGCTTCTCGCGAAGGGAGACTTCGAGGCAGCGGCAAGCCTTCTTGATTCTTGGGCTCTCGAGGTGAACGACCGCGAGGACGACAGGTTGCGATCTCTTGTATTGCGCGCCCTTGTTCAAGATGCCTCTGGAAATAACGAGAAGGCCATCGAAGCGCTGGAAGAAGCGCTCAAGATCGCCGAACCAGGGGGATTCCTACGCCTCTTTGTCGACGAGGGGCAGATGATGCGCGACCTCGTGCGCGCGGCGCACGAGCGCGGGAAGTATCGTGAGTATACGAGCCGGATTCTTGCTGCGTTCCCCGCCGAGTCAGGCAGAAAGGGCCAGGATATCTTGAGCGAACGCGAACTCGAAGTGCTTCATTTGCTTGCCGAAGGCCTGTCCAACCAGGATATCGCGGATAGCCTTTTTCTCTCCCCTCATACTGTCAAGGTTCATGTCCGCAATATTTTCGACAAACTGGATGTATCCAGCCGGACCCTGGCCGTCGCCAGGGCTCGTGCGCTTGGTCTGTTTTCGCACGAAAATTGAATCGCGCGCACGCTACATCTCGCAATAGATTTCATATACCTCAGCTTCGGCAGAATCTCGCTGGCGACTGAATATTGCCGGCCGCGAGAGGCTTTACTCAAGAAATCCTTCGAATGCTCCTTCAAATACCCCTCCAAATACCTATTACGAGGTATGTTCCCTCTTCTTTCGATCGCCTAGATTTCAACGCGAGGAGGAAACGCCATGGACAAGGAAATGAATTTCAACAGCCCCGCCGTCTACCGCATCCGGATTCAGGAAGACCTGGGAACAGAGTGGGACGAATGGTTTTGCGGTTTTGAGCTTGTCCGGGAAACCCGTGGCGGAATCCTCCTTACCGGAATGGTTGCCGATCAGGCAGCCCTCCACGGTCTGATCCGGAAAGTGAGGGACCTTGGCCTGACCCTCGTTTCGGTTCAGAGAGTGGAACATCAGACGAAAGAAGGAGAAACAGTATGAACGCATCAAGAACGAACGCCAGGATAACTGGCGTCTTGTTCATTCTTGGAACGGTGCCGCCAATGCTCGCGACGATGTTGTGGGGAGGGGCGCTTGCGTCGCCTGGATACCTGACCGAAATGGCAGCCCACTCGGCCGAGATTCTCGGCACCGCCCTGGGTGCCCTAGTCATGGGCCTGGCATGCGCGGGCATCGGGCTTTCGCTCTACCCGGTCTTGAAACGGCACAGCGAGGGGCAGGCTTTGGCCGCGGCGGGATTTCGCGTCATGGAGGGGACGATCCAAATCGTAAGCGCCATCAGCATAATCGCCTTCCTAGCGCTCAGCCGGGAATTCGTCAAAGCCGGCAGTCCGCCCGACTCGTTTTTCCAGCCTCTCGCCGCCGCGATCAAGTCGGTGCGGGAATGGGTGCTCAATGGCGCTTTTCTATTTCCCTGGTGCATCGGGGCTTGCATCTATTACAGGATTTTCTACAAAACCCGGCTTGTGCCGCGCTGGCTTTCGGTGTGGGGCCTTGTCGGTCTCGCGTTGATGCTCGCAGGAGCCTTTGCCGGAATGTTCGGCGTTCTGGATTCCTTCTCAGCGGGTCAGTTTTTCTTCATGATGCCCATTCTCGTCCAGGAAATGGTGCTTGCCGTCTGGCTGATCGCAAAAGGCTACAGGGAGGAGGGGAGCGCCACATGACAACTCACGATAAAAGATCGCGGATTCTCGGACTGGCTTTTCTGATCCAGTTCGTCACGTCGTTCTCGGGTGGCGTCTTTGTGCTCCCCGCGGCGACAGGAGTGCGGGCTTTCGGGACTCCGCTGGGGATCGGGCAGATCATGGCGAATGTCGTTAAAAACAGCGCGCTCGTTCGACTCGATATTGTTATCGAGCTCGTCACGGCGGCAGGCGTGATTTTCCTTGGCGCCATGCTCTACTCAGCCGTCAGGAAACAGAATGAAGGGCTTGCATTGACCGCCTTTGGCCTTTACGTCATGGAAGGCGCGCTGATCGCGGTGACCAAGCTCGGGTTGTACGCACTCATGGTGCTGAGTCAGCAATCTATGGGAGCGGGAAGTCCCGCCTCAATGGAACCAGCGGCAACCTTGGCATATAGACTGATAGAGTTTCTTCCCAAACTGTCCAGCTTTGCGTTCTGTGTGGGCGGGACGATTTTCTACGCACTGCTTTTCAAGGCTCGAACGGTAGCGCGGCCCCTGTCGCTGTGGGGCCTTGTGAGCGCCCAGGGAGTGTTGGCGGGAGTGTTGCTTGGTCTCTTCGGCGCCGTGGCTCCGGTTGTTCTCTATGTTCCCTATATTCCGTTTGAACTCGTCATCGCGATTTGGATCCTCATCAAAGGTATCAATAAGGAGATTGAAGACAAATGAAAAGAGTGATGTTCGTGTTTTCCCTTGCAATTTTAATTGGAGCTCTTCAAGCTGAAGAGAAAAATGTGTCGTACTCAAGGAGCATGGTGAAATTAGGCGGAACCTACACCGTAGGCGATGCGTTCACCTTGGACGATGTGGGGTGTGGTTTATCGACGATGAAATATACGTTTTTCGACCCCTTTGTGCCAGGCGGTTTTTATTTTGGGCTGGGCGGGGTCGATATCAAGCGCAATTTCGGCGGCGTTTCAACTGGCGACGTGCTGCCCGTAACCATCGGGTGGCGCAAGGAAGTCGTGGGTCCTTTCGGCCTTGACTTCAACGTTTCACCGGTGGTGGGTTCCCGGATCGTGGACGATGTTGTATCCGGAAGCTTCTACCTTGGGGTCAAGCCTCTGCTTGGAGCTTTTATCGCCTTCAATGATACAATCGATCTCGAATTGGCCTACGAACCAACGATCCGTGCCTTGGATGTGTGCGGTTCGCCGGGTGGAGACGCGATCTACCATGATATTTCGCTCCGCCTTGTTATCAAGAAATTCACGCTCACAAAAAAGCTTGGCTGGTATTCGACTGCCCAGTAAATTCCAGCAATGACACTGCAATCGTCTTATGCCGATTGTCTTGTAGCGTAGTAGTTGCCAGCTCAGTGAGCCGGAGGGATGCCTCCAATGCTCGTATGTCTCCGTATTCGATTGCAGAGCCACTCCTGGACACACTGAGCGTTCGGGCAAGAATCTTGACGTGATGCTGGAGTCGCAACATGTTCATGACCGCATACTTGGAAACAACTCCTTGGCGAAGTATGCGGTCGCTTTTTGTATGATTTCTTCCTTCATTTTTGCTTCGGCCAAGCTCCTTGCGGAGCTTTGAGTTCTCAGCCAGCAACTCCCTCACTGACGGAGCTCCTGGCATTGTAGCCTCGTCTTCGCCCTCGCATTTCGAAAGCCAGTTCCCGTCTGTCTCCTTGGGGATTCACTGTTTCTTCCCAATCTCGGACTGGGTTAACCCCTCTCGAGTTATCATCTTCACTTCTTCAGCTTTCAATTCGTCGCTGTAGGTCCTTCGTTCTTTCATCGTCCCAGCTTCCCTAGCAATGCGCGCGTGTCTAGGGGGGCCAGTATGGGTCACGCAAGAAATCGAGTAACGCAGATGAAGGAAAAGTCTTGCGTGAACAGCGGTTTTGGTTTACGCTGAGCAATTGTCGAACCAGACAATGATTATTACTTAACGATCACATAAAGGAGACGCTTCTTGCTCTGGATTGCCCCTTCCGAAAAAGATGCCGCTGCCGCCACGCTTGAAAAGCGGCTTTGGGATGCCGCCGATCAGTTTCGCGCCAATTCTGGCCTCAAGGCACAGGAGTATTCAGGCCCCATTCTTGGCCTAATTTTCCTTCGCTTTGCAGAGGTACGCTTTATAACCCAGCGCAAGAAGCTGGAACAAGCAGGCGTGTCGTCCCGGCGCGGCAGCCGGATTGATGAACCCGCCGCCTACCATGCCGAAAGCGTGCTCTACCTTGCCCCCGAAGCGCGCTTCGACTACCTTTTAGCCCTTCCTGAAGCAGCTGACATCGGCGCCAAAGTCAACACGGCGATGCGCGAGATCGAGAAGTACAATCCGCAGCTCGCCGGTGTGCTGCCCAAGACTTTTAACCTCTTTACCAGTACCCTACTTAAGGAGCTTCTCAAGAAGATCTCCGAAATTCCAGCTACCCTCGACTTCGACGCCTTCGGCCGCATCTATGAATACTTCCTCGGCGAGTTCGCAATGAGCGAGGGCCAGGGCGGCGGCGAGTTCTATACGCCCGCCAGCATTGTCAAGCTTCTAGCCCAGGTGATCGAGCCCTACCACGGACGGATCTTCGACCCCGCCTGCGGCTCGGGGGGCATGTTCGTGCAGTCGGCTCGTTTCGTGGCCGAGCACAACAAGAACCCAACCGCAGAGCTGGCCATCTACGGCGTGGAGAAGGTGGACGAGACCGGCCGCCTGTGCCGCCTGAACCTCGCCGTGCATGGACTCGAAGGAGACATCCGCCACGGTGGCAACGTCAACAGCTACTACGACGATCCGCACGCCGCCACCGGCGCGTTCGACTTTGTCCTCGCCAATCCGCCCTTCAACGTCAACGCGGTCGACAAGGAGCGGCTGAAAGACTCAGTAGGTACCGGCCGCCGCTTTCCGTTTGGATTACCTCGAACCGACAACGCCAACTATCTGTGGATTCAGCTTTTCTACTCTGCACTCAATCCCACAGGCCGCGCCGGTTTCGTGATGGCCAACTCGGCATCCGACGCGCGCTCATCCGAGCAGGAACTGCGGCAGAAACTGATCGAGGCGCGGGCGGTGGACGTGATGGTCGCCGTCGGCCCCAACATGTTCTACACGGTCACATTGCCCTGCACGCTCTGGTTCCTCGATCGGGGCAAGGCTAGGACCCCGCGCGCCGACACCGTGCTATTTATCGACGCCCGCCACATTTACCGACAAGTTGACCGCGCCCACCGCGACTGGACGAGCGCGCAGATCGGCTTCATCGCCAACCTGGTGCGCCTATACCGCGGCGAAGAGCCGGATCTGAGCATGGGCGGCAGGGAGACGGCAACCAAGCTGGCGGAGGTCTTCGGCAAGAAGCCCGCCTATACCGACATACCCGGCTTGTGCAAGGCGGCGACGCTGAAGGAGATCGAGGCGCAGGGCTGGTCGCTCAATCCCGGTCGCTATGTCGGCGTTACGCCAGGCGAGGATGTGAGCGACGAGGACTTCAAAACGCAGCTCGAAACCCTGAACGAGGAACTGGAAACGTTAAACGCCCAGGCGCGCGAACTTGAGGCGACGATCGCCGCGAACGTGGCGGGGATTTTGGAAGCATAATATAGAGGATAAAATGGAACGAGAGACGATCAATACACTGACTGAAACTTTCGAGGCTAACGCACAGCAGACTGATTCCGGTGTCGAGTACTGGCTGGCCAGAGATCTTCAAATCCTCTTGGGATATAGCAAATGGGATAATTTCCTCGGCATTGTCGCAAAGGCTAAAACGGCATGCGAGGTATCCCAACACAAGGTTGCGGACCATTTTGCCGACGTCGGGAAAATGGTTAATCTCGGCTCGGGCAGCCAGCGGGAAATCGATGACATCATGCTCACCCGCTATGCCTGCTACCTGATCGCCCAGAACGGCGATCCGCGAAAACAGGAGATCGCCTTTGCCCAGACGTACTTCGCCGTTCAAACCCGCCGGGCCGAACTGATCGAGCAACGTCTCCTGGAAACCGAGCGGCTTACCGCCCGCAAGAAACTCAGCGCGACCGAAAAAGAACTTTCTGCCGTCATTTTCGAACAAAAGGGCGGAAATGAAGATTTCGCCATTATCCGCAGCAAAGGCGACCAAGCCCTGTTCGGCAAGACCACTCATGCAATGAATGCGCAATGTAAATTACCCGACAGCCGCCCGCTGGCCGATTTCGCCCCGACCA